>CAKPAK010000018.1 GCA_934132915.1 uncultured Bacilli bacterium | reverse complement strand
ATATAAGGGAAAACTTGTAACTGTGTTTCCTGTTGGTATGGGGATGCCTAGTATGGGAATTTATGCTTATGAATTGTATAAATTTTATGGCGTCGAAACAATTATTCGAGTTGGTACTTGTGGAAGTTTAAGTAGTGAATTTAAAGTTTTGGAAACGGTTTTACTAGATGGGTCATATACTGAAAGTAATTTTGCTTTGGCAATTAATCGGGATAAAAATACTTTTTTGGTTGAGGCTAGTCAGCAAATTAATCAAAAAATTTTAGAAACGGCCAATGAAAAAAATTTTTTATGCAAACATGGGTATGGTTTTTGCAATGAGGTTTTTGATCCATATTTAGATGATAATCAATTTCAAGAATTGTTATTATCTTTCCCTAAAAACATTTCTATTGTTGTGAGTGAAATGGAAGCATTTGCTCTATTTTATATTGCTTCCCTTTTTGAAAAACAAGCAGCTTGTCTTTTAACTATTGTTGATTCAAAATATCAGAGTGATATTGTTATCACCAGTGAGGAAAGAGAAAAAAAACTAGATGATATGATTATTTTGGCATTAGAAACAAGTTTAAAAATATAAATATTAGGTATACTATAGTTAGAGGTGAAATAATATGGATTATGAACAAATTAATATGGGTGCATATCATTTACATATTATTAGAACAAGGAAGTTTAAAACAATTACCGTTGAAGTCAATTTTAGGAGAAAAATGAATTCGGAGGAAATTGTTTTTCGAAATTTATTGAAAATGATATTATTATGTACTACCAAAAATTTTAAAACAGAGCAAGAACTTATTCGTGAGACTGAAAACTTGTATGATTTAAAATTGATTAGTTCTAATACGAGGATTGGTAATTATTCAAATTTGTCTTTTAAAATTCGATTTTTGAATGAAAAGTATACAGAGGAGAAGATGAATGAATATTCAATGGATTTTCTTATGGAAGTATTGTTTCAACCTAATGTTTTGAATGGAGAATTTGAAGTAGATAGTCTAAAAAAATGTAAAAATAAATTAGAGATGAGTTTACAAAGACTGTCGGACAATAAACTAAAATATGCCCTAACTAAATTATTACAGTCGACTGGTGAAATGCCTTATTCTTATAATCCTTATGGTTGTTTAGAAGATTTGGATAAGGTTACAGTTAGAAATTTGTATGATTATTATCAGTCTGTTTTGGCTAATGATTATGTGGATGTTTTTGTAGTTGGTGATGTGGATAGTAATTCTTTTAAAAAATATTTTAAAGAAAACTTTAAAATTAATACGTTTAAAAAGGATAAAAAAGATATTTTGGTTCAAGAGCTTTTACCTAGAAAAAGGATAAAAAAAATAACCGAAACATTTTCTGCTAATCAAACGCAGTTGACGGTTCTTTGTACGATGAATCATTTAACTGATTTTGAAAGAAGATACGTTTCATTGGTTTATAATGAAATATTAGGTGGAAGTTCTAATTCTTTACTCTTTAATACTGTTCGTGAAAAAAATTCTTATGCTTATTATGTTAATTCTAGCCAAAAAGCTTATGATAATATTTTATTAATTTACTCTGGAATAGAAAATGGCAATTCGGCTAATGTCTTAAAGTTAATAAGGAAAACGCTAACTGATATTTCTAAAGGAAAGTTTTCAGATGATATTCTAGCTGAATCTCAAAGGACAATTATTGCTTCGATTAAAGCGAGTACTGATAGTCCTTCAGGAATTATTAATACTTATTATGCAAGATGTTTAGTGAATTCGGATGATTTTTCTGAAAGGATTAAAAATATTAAAAAAGTGAATCGTGAGAAAATTATCGAATTTTCTAAGAAAGTTCTTTTACATACAGTTTATCTTTTGGATGGTGAAAGTAAGGAGATAGAAAATGGAACGAATTAAGTTAGATTATATCAATGAAGAAATTTTTTATGAAAAACTATCAAATGGATTGGATGTTTATCTATATTGTAAAGATGGTGTGACAAATAATTATGTAACTTTTACAACAAAGTTTGGTTCCATATATCATGATTTTGTACCAGTTGGTAAAAATCAAATCAAAACTTTTCCCTGTGGAATAGCGCATTTTTTGGAACATAAAGTATTTGCACAAAAAAAAGGTCCTCAACCAGAAGAATTTTTTGCACAAAGTGGAACATTGTGTAATGCTTACACTACTTTTAAAAATACAACTTATTTATTTTCTGGTCCTGACGATTTGGAAAAAAATACGTTGTACTTGTTAGATTATGTTCAATCGCCATATTTTACGAAAGAAAACGTTGAAAGTGAGAAGGGGATCATTACTCAAGAAATTCATATGTGCGATGATAATCCTACTGATATTATGTATGAACATATTAGAAAGAATAGTTTTTATCACAATCCATTTCGTGATAGTATTATCGGTACGGTCGATGATATTAATTCAATAGATGAAAATATTTTGAATGAATGTTATCAAACATTTTATCATCCAAGTAATATGTTTTTGGTGGTTACGGGCAACTTTGATGTCCAAAGAATGTTAGATGCTGTTAAACAAAATCAATCGATAAAAAAATTTAAATCCATTCCTCCTATTAAAACGAAGTCTTATAATGAACCAAATAAAGTGGTGAAAAGTAAAGAAATTATTTCGTTTGATACACCGATTCCTAAAGTAGCTTATACAATTAAGGCTTCTTTAAAAGATATAGGTATGGATATTCGAAAATATAATTTGTATTTATTCATTTTATTTTCTTGCCTTTTTGATGATTCTTCTGATTTTGATTATGAAGCAAAAAAAGAAAATCTTATTACGAATTCGTTGAGTTTAAATTTATTAAATTGTGATAGCCATGTTTTGATTTCTTTAATTAGTGAAACACTATCTTATGATAGTTTAATTCAAAAAATAGAAAAAAATTTAAAAAAGTTAGATTTAAGTGAAGAAGATTTAGAAAGAAAGAAAAAAGTGTTGATTAGTAATGAATTATTTAGTTTTGAAAATATAGAAGTAATCAACGATATGGTTGTTGATAATATTATTTTTGATAATAAAATAGAAAATAATATGATTGATTTATTGAAGTCTTTAAATAGGGAAGAATTAAATGAGGTGATAGATAATCTTAATTTAGAAAATAAAGCAATTGTCATATTAAAATATAATAATTAAAAGGTTAGAATAGCTTCCAAAGAAATGAATAGAAAAACTTTGCTCAGTTCAAGAATGTGAGCAAATTTTTTTGTTTGAATTTTTACTGATACTGTTCCGACAAAAAAGTTGAAAAAACGCCTCAAAAAGCCTTGCAAAAAAAGAAAAACTATAGTACAATATCAATCGTGTAGATGGCAGAGATGTGCAAAGTTGCTGATACACCCGGTTAAGTTGTTAAATGTTTATAAGGGTATCAGGTAATTTGTTCGGAGCTATGTCTATACCAGATATAGGCGAAAGGAGGAGTTTGGATATGTCAAGTACAAAGGTTAGAATTACTTTAAAGGCATACGAACACCAAATCATTGATGAAGCAGCAGCTAAAATTGTTGCAACAGTGAAAAGAACTGGTGGAGAAGTATCAGGACCAGTACCATTACCAACTAAGGTACAAAAGTATACGATCTTAAGAGCAGTTCATAAGTACAAAGACTCAAGAGAACAATTTGAGATTCGCACGCACAAAAGATTAATTGACATCAATAACCCAAGTAAAGAAACAATAAGTGCATTAAGTCACTTAGATTTACCAAGTGGTGTTGATATACAAATCAAATATTAAGAAAGGAAAGACTAATGATGAAAGGAATCTTAGGTATCAAAAGAGGAATGACTCAAGTTTTTGCTACAAACGGTAAATTAGTTCCTGTTACAGTAGTAGAAGTTGAACCAAATATCGTAAGTCAAATCAAAACAAAAGAAAATGACGGGTATGAAGCAATTCAACTTGCTAGTGTAGAGAAAAAAGAACGTCGTAGCAATAAACCAGAAATCGGTCATTTAAAGAAAGCTAATACTACACCTAAGCGCTTCTTAAAAGAACTTAGAGGTGTTGATGTTAGCGGATACAGTTTAGGCCAAGAATTAAAGGCTGATGTATTTAGTGTAGGAGAAGTTGTAGACGTAACTGGCACTTCAAAAGGAAAAGGAACACAAGGTGTTATTAAAAGATGGAACCAATCCCGTGGACCTATGGGACATGGTAGCCAATATCACCGTGGTGTAGGATCATTAGGTACAATGTTACCAATGAGAGTATTACCAGGAAAGAAAATGCCTGGTAGAATGGGTGGAGAACAAGTAACTGTTCAAAACTTAGAAATCATTTCAGTTGATTTAGATAACAATTGCTTATTAATTAAAGGAAACGTTCCTGGACCTAAAAACTCACTAGTATTTGTAAAATCTTCTATTAAACACGAAGGAAAAGTAAATGAAGCTTTAGAATTAATTACTTATGAAGTTGAAACTCCTGAAGTAGTAGTAGAAGAAAATACTTCTGAAGAAGTACCATCACAAACAGAAGAATAATTTTAAGTATTATTATTTCATAAAGAACACACTATAATATAGAAAAGTTATTCTTAAATGATTAGTATGGCAGAAAGGAAGAAGAAAATGGCTAAAATAGAATTATTAAACATTAACGGTGAAAAGGTTAAGGATATTAAATTAAATGATAACATTTTTGCAATCGAACCAAACGATGCAGTGTTACATAATGCAATTGTTTTAAATATGGCTAATGCACGCCAAACTAGTGCATCAACAAAAACTAGAAGTGAAGTTAGCGGTGGTGGAAGAAAACCATGGAAACAAAAAGGAACAGGTAACGCTCGTCAAGGAAGCATTCGTGCAACACAATGGCGTGGCGGTGGAATTGTATTTGGACCAACTCCAAACAAAAACTATAAAAAGAAACAAAACAAAAAAGAAAGAAGACTTGCTGTTTTATCTGCATTATCTTATAAGAACTTAGATAAAGAGTTAATTATTCTTGAAAATTTAAGTTTTGAAGATAATAAAACAAAAAATATGATTAATCTATTAGATAATCTTAAAATTAGAAATAATAAAGTACTAGTAGTAGTAGATGAATTAACAGAAAATGTTTGCTTAGCATGCCGTAATTTACCAAATGTAAAATTAGTAACATTTGAAGAAGTAAATGCGTTCGATACTGTAAATGCTGACAACATGTTAATTACAGAAAGTGCTCTAAACAAATTAGAGGAGGTGCTTACTCGTGAATAATTATGATATTATATTTGCTCCTGTAATCACTGAAAAATCTGCATCTATGGAAAGTGAAGGAAAATACGTTTTCAAAGTAGATGTTAGAGCAAACAAAACACAAATTAAACAAGCTATCGAAGATGCTTTTAATGTACGTGTTATTGATATTCGTACTATTAATGTTCATCCAAAAGATAGAAGAGTAGGAAGATATACTGGTAAAACAAATCGTTATAAGAAAGCTATTGTAAAATTAGCAGAAGGAAATACGATTAGTTTCGACTAATAAAGGAGGAAAATTATAATGGCTATAAAAGTATATAAAGCAATTACCAATGGTCAAAGACAAAAAAGTACTTTGAAAAATGAAGAAATTACCAAGACCACTCCTGAAAAAAGTTTAGTTGTAACCAAGAAAAAAACAAATGGTCGTAATAACCAAGGAAAAATTACAGTAAGACATCGTGGTGGCGGTGTAAAAAGAAAATATCGTCTAATTGATTTTAAAAGAACAAAAGATGGAATTACTGCTATGGTAAATGCAATTGAATACGATCCAAACAGATCAGCTAACATTGCATTAATTACTTATAAAGATGGTACAAAATCATACATTTTAGCTCCTAAAGGACTAAAAGTTGGTGATGTTGTAGAATCAGGCAGTAAAGTTGATGTAAAAACTGGTAATACAATGGAAATCATGAACATTCCAGTTGGTACTGTAATTCATAACATTGAATTAAGACCTGGAAAAGGTGGACAACTTGCTAGAAGTGCTGGAAATAGTGCTCAAATTTTAGGTCGTGAAGGTAAGTATGTATTAATTAGACTTGCTAGTGGTGAACAAAGAAAAATCTTAGGAACTTGTCGTGCAACAATCGGTGTTGTAGGAAATGAAGATTTTGGACTTGTTAAAATTGGTAAAGCAGGTCGTACAAGATATAAAGGAATAAGACCTACTGTACGTGGATCTGTTATGAACCCTAATGATCACCCACATGGTGGTGGTGAAGGTAGAGCTCCAATCGGTAGAAGTGGACCAATGACTCCATGGGGTAAACCAGCACTAGGATATAAGACTAGAAAAAATAAAAAAGAATCAGATAAATATATCGTGACTCGTCGTAAGAAATAAAAAGAAAGGATTGAAAGTTTAAATGGCAAGAAGTTTAAAAAAAGGACCTTATGTCTTTGATAGATTATTAGATAAGGTTAAAAAGTTAAATGAATCTGGAAAAAAAGAAGTAATTAAAACTTGGTCTCGTCGTTCAACAATTTATCCTGATTTTATTGGACACACTTTTGCAGTACATAATGGTAAGGAATTCATTCCAGTTTATGTTACTGAAGATATGGTAGGACATAAATTAGGAGAGTTCTCTATGACTCGTAAATTTGGTGGACACGGCGCAGATAAGAAGAAATAGAAAACTGTTGTAAGGAGGAACTAAGAATGGCAAATACTGAAGCAAAAGCAGTTTTAAAAACTGTAAGAATTGCCCCTCGTAAAACAAGATTAATCATTGATTTAATCAGAGGAAAAAGCGTTATGGATGCTAGAAGCATTTTAGCGAATCAGCCACAACGCGCAGCTAGAGTAATTGAAAAAGTATTAAACTCTAGCGTTGCAAATGCAGTGAATAATGATAATATGAATGAAGAAAATTTATATGTTAAAACTTGTTTCGTTGATGAAGGTATGGTTCTAAAAAGAGCAAAAATGGATTCACGCGGACACGTTGGAAGAAATGATCATAAAACAAGTCACATTACAGTGATTGTAGCAGAAAAATAAAGTAAAGGAGGACCATAGATGGGACAAAAAGTTAGCCCAATTGGACTTAGAATTGGAATTAATAAAGACTGGGATGCAAAATGGTATGCTAACAATAAAGATTTCTCTAAATATTTAAATAATGATGTAAAAATCAGAAGATATTTAGAAAAGAAATTTAAAACTGCTGGAATTTCTCAAATCGTAATCGAAAGAAATGCTAAAAGAGCAGAAGTAATTATGTATGTATCAAAACCTGGTCTAGTAATTGGTCAAAATGGTGCAGAAATAGAAAAAGTTAAGAAAGAACTTTCTAAGTTAGTAAATGAAGATATGCAAATTTCTGTTGTTGAAGTAAAAAATCCTGATATGATTGCAAAATTAGTAGCAGAAACAATTGCTCACAACATTGAAAATCGTGTATCATTCAGAGTTGCTCAAAAGAAAGCAATTAGAAATACAATGAAAGCAGGTGCAAAAGGAATTAAAACTCTTGTATCTGGAAGATTAGGTGGAGCAGATATCGCTCGTGGAGAAGGATATTCAGAAGGAACAATCCCTTTGCATACCCTAAGAGCAAATATCGATTATGCTACTGCTGAAGCTGATACTACTTATGGTAAGATTGGCGTAAAAGTTTGGATTTATAAAGGTGAAATCTTAGATAAAGATAATAAGGGAGGTAATTCTCATGTTAATGCCCAAAAGAACTAAACATAGAAAAACTTTCCGTTTAAAATATGAAGGAAAATCACGTGGTAATACAGAACTTCACTTTGGTAAATATGGATTAATGGCCAAAGAAGGAGCTTGGATTACAGCAAATCAAATCGAAGCAGCTCGTGTTGCAATGACAAGATATATGAAACGTGGCGGAAAAGTATGGGTAAATATATTCCCAAATCTATCTTTAACAAAAAAACCTCTTGAAACTCGTCAAGGTAAAGGTAAAGGTGAACCAGAAGTTTGGGTTGCTGTTGTTAAAGAAGGAAAAATTATGTTTGAAATTGACGAAGTTACAGAAGATGTTGCAAGAGAAGCTTTAAGACTTGCCTCTCATAAACTTCCAATCAAATGTAAATTTGTAAAGAAAGAAGAAAGTGGTGATAAGAATGAAGCATAAAGACAAAATGAAAGAATTTCAAAATTTAACCACTGAAGAGATTAATAAGAAAATTAAAGATGCAAAAGAAGAATTGTTAAAATTAAGAATGAAACAAGCAACAGGTACTTTGGAAAATCCAGCACGCATTCCTGAACTTAGAAAAGATGTTGCTAGACTTAAAACAATTCTAAATAGTCGTAAAATAGAAAATTAAGAGGAGGTATAGTCCTTATGAACGAAAGCAAAAAACAAGAATTAATTGGTACAGTTGTAAGTGATAAGGCAGATAAGACGATCACAGTCAGAGTAGATTACTTTAGAAAAGATCCAATCTACGGAAAAAGAGTAAAACGTTCTAAAAAGTTTGCTGCTCATGACGAGGAAAATCAAGCACACGTTGGTGACAAGGTAAGACTTGTTATGACTAGACCATTATCAAAAACCAAAAGATATGAGTTAGCAGAAATTATTGAAAAAGCTGTTATATTATAATCTCTTTTGTTGGAAGGAGGAAATTAAATGATACAACAAGAAAGCCGTTTAAAAGTGGCTGATAACTGTGGAGCTCGTGAATTATTAGTAATTAGAGTTCTTGGAGGAAGTAAAGTAAAAACTGGTGCTATTGGAGATATTGTTGTAGGAACTGTAAAAAAAGCAACTCCTAATGGAAATATTGGAAAAGGAAAAGTTGTAAAGGCAGTTATTGTTAGAACAAAATTTGGTGTAAGAAGAGAAGATGGAAGTTATATCAAATTTGATGATAATGCTTGCGTAATTATTAAAGATGACAAAAGCCCAGTAGGAACTCGTGTTTTAGGCCCAGTAGCTCGTGAACTTAGAGATAAAGGTTTCATGAAAATCGTAAGTTTAGCGAAAGATGTACTATAAAATACTTCTTGGGTTTGACACTATAATTTAAAGATTCAAAACTTTTAAGTATTTTAACGAAAGAAACAATACATTTATAAATGTTAGGAGGGATATTCATGAAATTAAAAACTGGTGATAAAGTTACTGTTATTGCAGGTGCAAACAAGGGAAAAACTGGTAAAGTTTTAAAAGTAGTTGATGATAAAGTAATCGTTGAAGGTGTAAATATTGTAAAAAAACATATCAAACCTAAATACAACAACGGTACAGGAGAAATTAGAGAAACAGAAGCTCCTATTCATCGTTCAAATGTAAAATTAGAAGAAGTAAAAGAAAAATCAAAAAGTAAAAAAGAAAAATAAAAATCGCGATAAACGTTTTGGAAGGAGGGTGGATTTCAAATGAACCGCCTAGAAGAAAAATATAGAAATGAAGTTGTTCCAAGTTTAATGTCTAAGCGTGGTTATAGCACAGTAATGCTAGTACCTAAAATTGATAAAATCGTTGTAAATATGGGTGTAGGAGATGCTTTATCGAATTCTAAATTATTAGAAGCAGCTCTTGAAGATTTAGAGAAAATTACTGGTCAAAAACCTATTGAAACAACTGCTAAAAAATCAATTTCTTCATTTAAATTAAGAGAAGGAAACAAAATTGGTTGTAAAGTTACTTTAAGAGGAGATAAAATGTATACATTCCTTGATAAGTTAATTTCAATCAGCTTACCTATGGTAAGAGACTTCAGAGGATTATCTCCAAGAAGTTTTGATGGAAGAGGAAATTATACAATTGGAATTAAAGAACAATTAATTTTCCCTGAAATTAACTTTGATGAAGTAACAAAAGTAAGAGGTATGGATATTGTTATTGTTACTACCGCAAAAACAAATGAAGAAGCTTATGATTTATTAAAAGAACTTGGAGTTCCTTTTAGGAAATAAGGAGGAAAAACATGGCAAGAAAATCAATGGTTGTAAAACAATCTAGACCACAAAAATATAAAGTAAGAGAATATACTCGTTGTTCTCGTTGTGGAAGACCACACGCTGTAATGAGTAAGTTTGGTATTTGCCGTATTTGTTTTAGAGAATTAGCGTATAAAGGACAAATACCAGGTGTAAAAAAATCTAGTTGGTAATCCAATTTGAATAAAAGAAGGAGGGATTTTAATGACAGATCCAATCGCAGATATGCTAACACGTATTCGTAATGCAAACCAAAATCATGCAAAAGAAGTGTCAATGCCATCTTCTAAAATGAAAGAGACAATTGCATCTATTTTAAAAGATGAAGGTTTCATTACTGATTTTAGTATTGAAAAAAATGATGTTCAAAATATCTTAACATTGACTTTAAAATATGGTAAAAATAAAGAAAGAGTAATCACTGGCTTAAAGAGAATTTCTAAACCAGGTCTTCGTGTATATGCTGAGGCTAACAATATTCCTAAAGTATTAAACGGACTTGGAATAGCTATTATTTCAACATCTAAAGGGGTAATGACAGATAAACTTGCTCGTAAAAACAATGTTGGTGGAGAGGTAATTGCTTACATTTGGTAAGCCCAAAAGGAGGTTACTATGAGTCGTATTGGAAAAAGAATTTTAACAATACCAGAAAAAGTTAATGTAGAATTAAATGGACAAAATTTAACAGTAAAAGGACCTAAAGGAGAATTATCTTTAGTAATTGATAAAAACATTAAAGTAAACATTAAAGATAATGAAATTACTGTTGAAGTATTAAATAATTTAAAACATACTAATGAAATGCATGGTACTACTAATGCAAATATTAGAAATATGTTAATTGGTGTAACAGAAGGTTATACAAAAGGATTAGAGATTGTTGGTGTTGGTTATCGTTTTACAGTAAAAGGAAAAGTTTTAACTGTTCAAGATGGTAAATCTCATTTAGATAATGTAGATATTCCAGAAGGTATTGAAGTAAAACAAATTAGCAATACTGAAATCGAATTATCCGGAATTGATAAATGCGCTCTTGGAAAATTTGCGGCAGAAATTCGTGAATTAAGAAAACCTGAACCATATAAAGGTAAAGGAATTCATTATGTTGGTGAACATATCCGTCGTAAAGAAGGAAAGAAAGCATCTAAATAAATAAAGTAAAGGAGACTAATTCGTATGATAAGTAAAGTTTCAAGAAATGATATGCGTAAAGAAAGACATTCAAGAATTCGTGAAAATATTGCTGGTACTAGTAATCGTCCAAGATTAAATGTCTTTCGTTCAAACGCAAACATTACTGCTCAAATCATCGATGATGAAAAAGGCGTAACATTAGTTAGTGCTTCTAGTCTTGAAAAAGAATTAAACCTTAAAAATGGTGGAAATGTAGAAGCAGCTAAAATCATTGGAGCTGAAATTGCTAAAAGAGCAAATAAAGCAAATATTAAAGAAGTTGTTTTTGATAGAGGTGGATACTTATATCATGGACGTGTAAAAGCTTTAGCAGAAGCAGCACGTGAAAACGGCTTAGAATTCTAATAAGGAGGATAACTAATGAACGAAGAAAACGTTAAGAAAGAAGTTGTTACAACAGAAGAAAATACTTTTTCATCTGAAACTGGTAAAAAAGAATTTAGACGTAACAACAATAATAATAGACGTCCTCGTCGTAACAATAATTTTTCTAAACCAAAAACAGATTTAGAAGATAAAGTAATCGATATTAAACGTGTTACTAAAGTTGTTAAAGGTGGTCGTCAATTCCGTTTCTCTGCCACTGTTGTAGTAGGAAACAGAAAAGGAAAAGTTGGTATTGGTGTTGGTAAAGCCAAAGAAATGCCAGATGCTGTAAAAAAAGCAACTCAAGCAGCATCAAGAAATCTAATCAATGTTGAATTAATCGATAATCGTACTATTTCTCACGAAATCATCACTAAAGAAGGAGCAGTTCGTGTAATGTTAAAACCAGCAACAGAAGGTACTGGAGTAAAAGCTGGCGGACCTGTTCGTGATGTATTAGAATTAGCTGGTGTTAAAGATGTCCTTTCTAAAAGCCTTGGATCAAGCACTAAAATTAATATGGCTCGTGCAACTCTAAGAGCACTTGCTGAACAAAAAAGCCCATCTCACGTTGCTGAGTTAAGAGGAAAAACAATAGAGGAGATCAGAGGATAATGAAATTAGAAAACTTAAGTCCAGCATACGGTTCAAAACAATCTCGTAAGAGAATTGGTCGTGGTGGAAAATATTCAAAAACTGCTGGTAAAGGTGAAAAAGGACAAAACGCTAGATCAGGTGGCGGAGTAAGAGTAGGATTTGAAGGTGGACAATTACCACTATTCAGAAGATTAGGAAAAAGAGGATTCAACAATACTAGATTTGCTACTGTATATGCAACAGTTAATGTAAGCGATTTAAATCGTTTCGAAGATGGTACAGTAGTTACACCAGAATTATTAATTGAAACTGGTTTATTAAAAAAACAATTAGATGGCGTTAAAGTTTTAGGAAACGGTGAATTAACTAAAAAATTAACAGTTAAAGCAACAAGTTTCTCAAAAACAGCAAAAACAAAGATTGAAAGCGTTGGCGGAACAATCGAGGTGATCTAATATGTTTAAAAATCTTAAGCTAATATTTAGTCCTAAGAATAAAGATATTAGAAAGAGATTAGGATTTACATTACTTTGTTTATTTATTTTTATCGTTGGAACAACGATTCCAGTTCCAGGAGTAACTTCTCTAAAGAATGTAGATTTCGGTGATTTAGCAAATGCAATCACTGGAGGATCACTAAAGCAATTTTCTATCTTTGCTTTAGGGGTTATGCCTTATATCTCAGCAACAATTATTACTAGTTTATTACAAATGGATATCCTACCATATTTTACAGAATTAAAAGAAAGTGGTGCAGCAGGACGTCAAAAGATTAATCAAATTAATCGTTATCTTGGAATTATTATTGCTTTTATTGAAGGATTTGCTATGTCTTTTGCTCTAGTAAAAGATGCAACGGCAATCGATTATTTAAGAATAACAGTAATATTAACTGCAGGTACAGCTTTTCTATTATGGTTAGGAGATCAAATCACACAAAAAGGATTAGGAAATGGAATATCTCTTCTTATTATGGCAGGTATTTTATCTACCATTCCCAAAACTTTCGTCGATACATTTAAAGCATTAATTTTAGATAATTCAAGTTTATTCCTTGGAATATTAGAATTTATCTTATTTATTGCAGTTTATATTGCAATAATCATAGCCGTTGTATTTATCGAAAATTCAGAAAGAAGAATTCCTATTCAGTATTCTAATCAAACAAACTCCTCTTATGGAGCAAAACAAAACTATATTCCATTTAAATTAAATTCAGCAAATGTTATGCCAGTAATCTTTGCATCAGTAATCTTTACGGTACCAACATTTATTGCAAATTTAATGAAAAATGAAAATGGATTTGTAACATTTGTAAAAAAATATGTAACTTATACAACACCAACTGGTTTTATTGTTTACTTAGTTTTAATTTTTGCATTTAGTTTCTTATATACATTTATCCAAGTAAATCCAGAAGAATTATCTAAAAATTTATCTAGACAAGGTGGATATATCCCAGGTGTTCGTCCAGGAAAAGAAACAATTAGTTATATTAAAACAGTACTTAGTAGAATCACACTAATAGGAGCAATATTCATCTGTGTTATTGCAGGACTTCCTATTGTTGTATCAAGCTTCATGAGCACAAACTTACCAACTAGTGTAAGTGTAGGTGGAACTAGTATATTAATTATTGTAGGTGTTGCCCTAGAGACCATGCGTCAATTAGAAAGCAGTCTTGTCAATAGAAGTTACAATAAAAGAAGGAAAAGTCTATGAAGAATATTATATTAATCGCTCCTCCTGCAGCAGGGAAGGGAACACAATCAAAAATGATTAGTGCTTTATATAATATTCCTCATATCTCAACTGGAGATTTACTTCGTGATGAAGTTTCCAGTGGAAGTAGTATGGGAGAATACTTAAAAAGCATTATGGATCAAGGTGGATTAATTTCAGATGATGTCATTGTTAATTTATTAAGAAATCGCATCCAACAAGTAGATTGTAATAATGGTTATATCCTAGATGGCTTCCCTAGAACTTTAGAACAAGCAAAAGTTTATGAAAATTTAATGAAAGAGCAAGGATTAGACGAAGGAATTGTAATCCATATGGATATTGATCAAAATCTTGCTTTAAAGCGTTCATTAGATCGATTAGTTTGTTCTGGTTGTGGAGCTAGTTATAATAAAAGTGTTCCTGCTTTATCACCAAAAATTGATGGTTTTTGTGATAAATGTGGACATACCCTAGCAACTCGTAGTGATGATAGTGAAGAGACTTTTAATGCAAGGTTTGTTACTTACGTAAAAGAAGCAACACCAATTATTGATTACTATAGAGAAAAAGGAATTTTGAAAGATATTATAGTAGGAGAATTAGATTCTGCTGAAGATATTTTTAATAAAATAAAAAAGATATTAGAAAATAATTAAACAAAGATAAAAGTTTTAAGTAAAATACTAAATCAGTACTTTACTTAAAATAAATAAATATTACTTAAATATAGGTGATAAATAATTAACAGGAGATGATTATTTTGAGTAAAAGTGATGTTATCGAAACTCAAGGAAAGGTAGTAGATTTAATACCCGGTGGTAAATTCAAGGTTGTACTTGATGGAGGACACGAGGTAGTAGCCCATGTTTCTGGTAAAATGCGCGTAAACAATATACGTATCTTACCAGGTGATACCGTTGTTATAGAATTGTCACCTTACGACTTAACACATGGGCGTATAATCTATAATAAAAAATAGGAGGAAGAATTATGAAAGTAAGAGCGTCAGTAAAACCTATTTGTGATAAATGCAAAATTATTAAAAGAAATGGAAAGCTTATGGTTATTTGTGAAAATCCAAAACATAAGCAAAAGCAAGGATAATAGGAGGTAATTTTAAATGGCACGTATTAAAGGCGTTGATATCCCTAATGAAAAAAGAATTGAAGTATCATTAACTTATATCTATGGGATTGGAAGACAATTAGCAAAAACAATTTTAAATGATGCTAATGTTGATTTAAATAAAAAAGCAAAAGACTTAACAGATGAAGAATTAGCAGCAATTAGAAAAGAAATCGATAAATATCCAGTAGAAGGTGACTTAAGAAGAGAAGTTGCTTTAAGTATTAAAAACTTAAAAGAAATTGGATGCTATCGTGGAAAAAGACATATTAAAGGCCTACCAGTAAGAGGACAAAGAACATCAAGAAATGCAAGAACTCGTAAAGGTAAAGGTAAAGTAGTTGCTAATAAGAAGAAATAATGAAGGAGGGAATCTTTTATGGCAAATGGAAAATATAATGCAAGAAAACGTAAAGTAAAGAAGAATGTTCCATCAGGTGTTGTACATATTCAATCAACATTTAATAATACTGTAGTAACAGTTACAGATAAAGAAGGAAATGCTTTATGTTGGGCATCAAGTGGTACACAAGGAATTAAAGGAAGTAAAAAATCTACTCCATATGCTGCTGGTAAAAGTGCAGAAATTGCAGGAGCTAAAGCAGTAGAAATGGGAATGAAAGAAGTTGAAGTTGTAGTAAAAGGATTAGGTGCTGGTCGTGAAATGGCAATTCGTTCATTACAAGCTACAGGTTTAAAAGTAACGAAAATTACTGATGAAACACCAATTCCACATAATGGTTGTCGTCCACCAAAAAAACGTCGTGGATAAGATAAAATAAGTAAAGGAGAGTGTTTTAAATGTTAAAATTTGAAAAACCTGATTATAAAGTAAAAGAATATGTTGAAAGCGACAATTATGGTAAATTTGAAATTGAACCCTTAGAAAGAGGATTTGGTACAACTCTAGGAAATGCCCTTAGAAGAGTAATGTTATCAAGTTTACCAGGAGATGCAATCACTAGTGTAAAAATTGAAGGTGTTGCCCATGAATTTCAAAAAATTGATGGCGTAATCGAAGATGTAACGGCAATCGTTTTAAATTTAAAAAGCGTTGTAATTAAAAATCATTCTGATAATTATGACTATATTTTAAGAATTCATAAAAATACTGAAGGAGAAGTATATGCTAGAGATATTGAAGCTGATACAGATATCGAAATCCTAAATCCTGATCAATTAATTTGTACCTTAGCAGAAGGTGCTAGTATCGATATGGAAATGACAATTGGTCATGGAAGAGGATACAATAGAGCAGAAGAAAACAAAACTTTATATGGCGAAGGAGCAAAACAAAACACAATATTTATTGACAGTCTATTTTCTCCTATCGAAAGAATCAATTATGAAGTAGAAAACGCTCGTGTTGGACAAGATAATAACTATGACAAATTAATCTTAGAAGTATGGACAAATGGATCAATCACTCCAGAAGAATCTGTTGCTCTAGCAAGTAGAATTTTAATTGAGCACTTTAATATTTTAGCAGATTTAAATGAAATTGCTGATGAAACAGGATTAATGAGTTCTAAAGCAGAAGATCCTAATCAAAAAGCATTAGAGACTTCTATTGATGACTTAGATTTAAGTGTTAGAGCATATAACTGCTTAAAACGTGCTGGTATTTTAACATTACATGATCTTGTTGATAAGAGTGAAAACGAAATGATGAAAATCCGTAACTTAGGAAAGAAATCATTAAAAGAAGTTATTGATAAAGTAAAAAGTATGGGTCTTAACTTTAGAGATGACGATTAATTAGAAGGAGGAAATTATGGCTTATAGAAAATTAGGTAGAGATAACAAACATAGAAGAAGCATGTTAGCAAGCCTAACAAAACAACTAATCTTAAATGAAAGCATTACAACTACTGAAACAAGAGCAAAAGAAGTTAGAAAATGCTTTGATAAGATGGTTACTTATGGAAAGAAAAATACTTTAGTATCTCGTAGACTTGCGTTAGCATTCCTACATAACGATGAAGAATGTGTAAACAAAGTATTCAATGACCTTGCCAAAAGATATGAAGATAGACAAGGTGGATATACAAGAATTATTAAAACAGAAGAAAGACGTGGAGATAACGCTTTAATGGTTATCTTAAAGTTAGTTTAACAAATGGATGTTTCTGAGGAAGCATCTTTTTTTTGATTAAAATACTGAATGAGTATTTTACTGTTGATTTAAATTTTTTTGAAACTTAGGCAGTTGCCATTTGAAAGAATATCGTTTATAATGTTAGTAGAATAGAAGGTGTTCTTGTGATAAGAAAATTAAATAATAATGGCTTTGCTATAACAGGAATTTTATATACATTATTTATTTTGTTTATTTTAACGTTGTTGTCTATTTTGAGTGGTCTTCAAATTAAAAAGCAAACTTTGGAAAAGGCAACAGAAAAAGTTGAAAATAGTTATCAAGGAATAGATGTTAGTTCAGACGCTGACTTGGGACTAGCTAAAGTTTCTAGTACGAGAACGGCATCTGTTACGGGGAAATATGTATTTGAATTGGATTCATCGGCTAATTTGTTGTACGGGCTATATGATGTAGAAAATGTTTCTGCTGAGCGGATGAAATATTCTGTTTCTAATAAAGTGGTTACTGTTACTGCTACAGGGGATGATGGTTATGGTAGTGTTAATGCTAGTGTTTATTTAGAAGCGGGGAAAAGTTATACTTTTTCTTGCACTTCTACTGGGACTCTTGGTGGAAATGGTGGTGACACGGTAGAAGTTTTTTTACTATATAATGGTGGATATGAACAAACACCAGATGGAAGAAATAGTTATCTTTGGATGGGGAATTTGCAGGAATATCATTTTCAACCTCTTTTGACGGGAAATTATATTTTGCGTCTTGATGTCAATCAAAATGGTAAGACTTATCAATTTTCTCAATTTAAAATTACCATGGATGGAGAAAAAACAACGTGTTCTACTTATTTAAATAGAGGAGATGCAATTGTTCAAGGGGATGTTGTTTTTCTTCCAAGGGATTGTAATGATTATTCTTATACTTTTGACTTTATTAATCAAAATCCGGAGGGATTGAAAATGACTTTGAAAAAGATATATAGTTTTGAAGGTGAATAAGGTGAAGAAAAGAAATTGGGGAAGATTTTTATGGATAGTGGGGGTGTTTCTTTTGTTGATATGGATATTACTGATGGTGATGGATTATAAGATTCATTATGAATATTTATCGAATGGGACGCTGTATTTTTATGCTTGCGATGGTGTTTTATGTGTATCTGAAGTGGAACAAGATCAGTTGATGTATTCTAAATATGATTGTTTAGCGAGTACTTGTCCGGATTATATTAGAGAGATGGGAGAACGCTATGCGGTACTTGCTGATCATCAGACAAACAAAATGATTTTGTTTGACTATTTGTCGGGAAAAGTTGTTAGTGGTCTTTATGATGATTATTTGTTAATTGATGCAAATCATATTATTGCCACATTGAATAAGAAAAAAGGGGTAATTGATAGTAATGGTAAAATTTTGGTTGATTTTCTTTATGATGAGATTGGCTATTTACAAAATGGAGAGTTGGGGGGATATAATTTCTCTGATATTATTGCTATTTCGAATGGGAAATATGGAATTATTTCTTATTTGAATGGTTCAGTTGTTTGTGATTTTTCATATTCTGCTCAAGAAGTGGATCAATTACTTCTTCAAATTAAAAATCCTAAAAATTAGATTATTTTAGGATTAAGTTGAGAAAGGATTGATTCTCTTTTTTTAGTTGATAAGTATTTTTAAGAAGGATGTCTAACTGAATGGAGTAAAAGGGAATTTGTTGAAGGGAGAAATTGTTATCAAATAGGTAAATTAAATGGTAGGAGGTATTATTGCAAAAACAGATTTCTTTTAGAAAGTGATATAATTTTTCTTGATCTTTTAGAATTTTTTTATCCTTTCTTTTAAGGAATAATTTTTTTTCGTTGTTTGTTTCTTTTATGATTTGTTGGAAAATACTGATCAGTATTTTTTGAAATTCGTTAAAGAAATATTCTATGTGTTGGTTATCGTTTGTGTATTTTTTGGTATGAATTAGTTCATCAGCAGCTTTAGAATTGATGAGACTTTCTAGGATTAAGGCACGATTTTCTTGAAGAAACCAAAATTCTTTGTTAAAGGTATCGATTAAATATTTTAAAACTTCTATTAATTGCTCTTCGCTGCTTTTTGATTTGGATTGATTGAGGGTGGGGATATTTTGGGTGATGGTTGTTTCCTCTAAATTTTTTAGAATGTTATCTAATTTATTGTTGGTAAGAAAGAAGTAGATATAAATATTAGTCTCTGTTGGTTCTTGCTTTAAAATTTCTTGCATTTTCTTTTTTCTTGTTTTTATTTGTTTCATATTTTCTTCATTAAAACTTGTTTGGTTTTATTTTTCCTTTCTTTTTGTGTATTATTATTATTTTATCTTATTTTCTCAAAAAATGGTCATTTTCTAGTATCAACGATCGATTTGGTGCCTTAAGCGATGCTTTTTTGTTCTTTTTTTCTGGATTGCTCATAGATTAAATTAGAGGGGTGATAACTTTGTCAGCTTTTAAAGAAATTGTTACAAAAGCCGTCATTGGTAAAGGAAAAAAATATTATAAAAATTCTTATGTTATTGAAACAGAACATGTTCCTAGTACAGTCCTTGGATGTTGGGTTATCAATCATACGTTTAAAGGATCTGAAATTGGAGGAAAAATTGTAGTTGATGGGAGCTTTGATGTTAATCTTTGGTATTCTTATGATAATGATACCAAAACTACGGTTATTACTAAAAAAATTACTTATAGTGAGTCTGTGATGGTTAGGCAAAGAGAAGCGTCGGATTCTACCGTTAGAGATATTGTTGTACGTAGTTTAAAGCAGCCAAATTGTATTCACGCGAAAGAGAATGAAAAATCAATTGTGATCGAAATTGAAAAAGAACTTGGTATTGAAATTGTCGGTGATACTAAAGTTAAGGTTGCGGTTAGTGATGATGAGGATCCGTGGGATGTGATTGAGGATACTGAGTCGATGGCTAAAGTTTCTGATGAAATTGATAAAGAAGTAGAGGCAAATTATTTAAATTCTTCTACCGAAAAAGAGTCTTTTAACCAAAAATAGACTTTTTTTTGTATATTTTTTTGATTCAAGGAAATATTATGATTGGTGATGTATGTTGAAAAAAATAAAATTTCTTTTGCTTTTTTTGTTTCTTTTGACAGGGTGTACACTGGGGAATACACCAACTTCAAGAGTAGAGGAGTTACTTTCTTCTTATCAGAGATTGGATAAAAATATTGTGATTTCTTATGAAAAATTGTCTTCTACGGTAGAGGATGCTAATCTTATTTCTGAATATCAAAAATTAGTTAAACGACAGTATCAGAATATGGTCTATGAAATTAAGGATGAAAAAATTAATGGTGATTTGGCTATTGTTTCGGTCTCGATCTCTGTTTTTGATTATGGTTCTGTCGTAAATGATGATTTTGATGATTCAGTGGAACGAACGAAAAAAGAGCATGAGGAAGTCATTCGAAAATTAAAGAAGGTGAAAAAGAGGACACAATATATGCTTGATTTGGAAGTTGTTAAAAATCAAAATGGAACTTGGGAGGTAGGGGATTTAGATGATGATGAAATGAGTCAGTTGTTAGGTATTTATTCTTAATATTTACATATATTTTATTAGAAAAGGGGAAATATATATGAATAAGAAGAATTTGTGGTTTTTGACTTTGTTTAGTTTGGTTTTGGTTCTTAGTATTTATTATGTGACAATGCCTTCTGATTTACAAGCTTTAGCCCAAGATAATTTGTTATCACAAGAGGAAGATAATGTGGTTAGTGAGATTAGTGAAAGTGACGCCATTGCAGCACTTAAAGTTGAAGAGACTTCGCGAGTCAATGATACTTTGGATGGGTTACAAGAAAAATTAACTGATCAATCGGCTAGTTTGGAAGAGCGAAATCAAGTTTATGAAGAAATTCAATCGATTCATACTAATCGTGGGATTGAAGAGGGGATTGAAAAAAAATTAAAAAATACTTATCAATGTGAATCTTTTGCGAAGATTTCAGATACTTCTGTGAAAGTTGTTGTCGATGGTTGCGAAAATTCTAAAACACTAGCAAATAATATTATGCGCTTGGTTCAAGAAGAGTTTGATCATAAGATGTATGTTTCTGTTCAATTTCAATCTTAATGGAACCAAAATAAATTTTTCACATACACTAATATAGATTGTATCCACCCTTTGGGAAGTGAGGAATTTATAATGAAGAAAATTCTAACAAATAGGGAAGAAGAGGTTTTTTCTTTACTTGTTGAAAACAAGTCAACTCGGGAAATTGGAAAAATTTTGGGAATTAGTGAAAAAACTGTTCGGAATCATATTTCAAATGCAATGCAAAAGTTGGGGGTTAAAGGTCGTGCACAAGCTGTTGTTGAATTGATTCGTCTGGGAAGTATTACAATTTAGGAGAGAAGAGTACTTATTTTGAAATGAACTTCTTAAGAAGATAATTTCTTTGTAAGTATTTTTCTTTTTTTTATTCATATATATTACTAGGTGATTTTATGCTAAGAAAAATGTATCTTCGTAAGATTATGGTGGCAACGGTAGCACTTGTTCTTTTGGGGCTTTTGTATTTTATGCCTGGAGGTAGTCCTTCTCAATATGATATTCCTTCTACAGAGGTAATTTATCAATATTCTAATCAGAAATTGGCTGTTTATTTATTTGATAAGAATAATTATGTTTCTAGAGTTGTTGTTCCTTTTGGAAATTCTTCTTTTGAGAAACGGTTAGAGGATATTTTTGGGTTTTTGATTGTGGATGGCGAGAAGAGTAATCTTATTCCTAATGGTTTTTGTTCTGTTTTACCAAAGGGAACGAAAGTTCTTTCTACGCAATTGGATAATAAAATACTTACGGTTAATTTTTCTAATGAGTTGATGAAGGTAGATAAAAGTTTGGCAGAAAAAATGGTGGAAGCATTGATTTACTCGTTGACTGAATTAGATGGTGTTCTGGGAATTACGATTCAGGTTGAGGGGAAAAATTTGGAAGTGATTCCTTATTCACAAAAACAACTTCCTTTAGTTTTGGATCGCAGTTTTGGAATTAATAAAATTTATGATTTGGTTTCTCCTCAAAATGTGGAGTCTTGTACGGTTTATTATGTTGGGACTGATTTGGATTTGGAATATTATGTTCCTATTACGAAATATGTTAATGGGAAAACGGAAGAAAAGATTCGAACGATAATTCGTGAACTATCTGCATCACCGATTACTGAAACCAATTTGAAAAGTTACTTAGATACCAATGTTTCTCTGATTGATTATTCTATTTCCGAGGATCAAGTTCGTTTAAATTTTAATGATGCTATTTTTTATAATCAGGAAAGGAAAATTTTGGAAGAAGTTCTTTATACGATTTCTTTTTCGGTTTTAGATAATTTTTCGACTCGGGAAGTTGTTTTTTTGGTGAATAATGAAGAAATTTATAAAAATTCTTCAAAAATGCTTGAATAAAAGATATTAATGTAGTATAATCTCATCTTTGACACTTTTTAAAGGATAAAAACTCCCTAACCCTTATTTTGAAAGGCTTTAGAGAGCTTTTT
>CAKPAK010000017.1 GCA_934132915.1 uncultured Bacilli bacterium | reverse complement strand
TCTTGTGATAAACCATAGTCGATCACACTCAGTACATTAGAAAAACTAATCGTAGTAGGAATCTGGGCGGACACCGATCGAATTCCACACCCAATTCCAAGGATTGAGATACCCCGATGGATTGACGTTCGAACCGTTCGCATCGGCATTCCAGGAATTGAAGTAGGACGGCGAGCCAAGCCAAAAAGTCAAGTAAAAAGATTAGCCGAGGAGATATTCTAACATAAAATAAAAAGATTTACCAATACTTGGTAAAACTTTTTCAATATAGCAGTAGTAACAAAACCATATGTTCTATTACGTCTATATTATTTATTTAAGGTGAATATACCTTCATGACTAATCTTGTTTCCAATCTACAAGTAGATTATAACAAAAAAGGTTATTACTTCTTCTTGTGATAAACCATAGTCGATCACACTCAGTACATTAGAAAAACTAATCGTAGTAGGAATCTGGGCGGACACCGAACGAATACGACACCCATCCCCAAGGATTGAGGTACCCCGTGGAGGTGACGTTCCAACCGTTCGCATCGGCATTCCAGGAATTGAAGTTGGACGGCGAGCCAAGCCAAAGCCAAGTAAAAAGATTAGCCAACCTCAACTTTATCAAAAAAAGGAAGAAATTTTTTGAAAATCATCGTCAAAGTAACAAAAATCTTCCGCAAAGATCAATTTTTAACAAGTAAGTTTTTTAAGGAATCAGAAAAAAAGAAAGAAGTATTTTTCTAAAATAAGTAAACTTTATTGACACAGGAAAGAAAAAAATTCTATACTGAGAATAGAGAAAAAGGAGGAATTTTCATGTATGCTAAAGTGATTGTAGAAATTCCAACGAAAGCAGTAGACAAATTATTTGTTTATCATATCCCCGATCATTGTTCAGAAATAAAAGTCGGTGCGCGTGTCAAAGTACCATTTGCTCATCAAAAGTTAGAAGGCTTTGTTCTATCCCTTGCCGATCAAATTGAAGCACCTTATGAAATAAAAGACATTATTGCTTTAGTGGACGAAGAACCCGTCTTGACAAAAGAAATGCTCTTCCTAGGAAATGCTTTATCCCAACAAATTTTATGTACCAAAATTGCCATTTATCAAGCAATGCTACCTAAAGCCTTAAAAGCCAGCAATAAAACAGAAATCAAAAAGAAAATGACTTCTTATCTAACCCTTTCGATATCCAAAGAAGAAACCATCAAATACCTTCAAAATTGTCCCTATCCAAAACAAAAAGAAATCCTAGAAATCCTACTCAAAAACGAACAATACTTAATCAGCAAAAAAACCAGTAGTATCAATACTTTACTTAAGAAAAATATCTGTAAAATCATTCAAAAAGAGGAATATCGTTATTCTTATCAAACCACCAAACAAGATACCTTGATTTCTCTAAATCAAGACCAACAAAATGCTGTAAATAGAGTTTTAAATGCCATCAATCAAGAGAAAGTTTTTCTTCTTTATGGCATAACAGGTTCTGGGAAAACGGAAGTTTATATGAATATTATTGAAAAAATGATTCAACAAGGAAAAACAGCAATTATGTTAGTTCCAGAAATTAGTTTAACTCCCCAAATTGTTGAAAGATTTACCCTAAGGTTTGGTCAAGATGTAGCGATTTTACATTCTGGTTTGAGTGATACAGAAAAATATGATGAATATCGAAAAATTCAAAAAGGAGAAGTTCATATTGCCATTGGTGCGAGAAGTGCTATCTTTGCGCCTTTAACCAATCTTGGTGTAATCATCATCGACGAAGAACATTCCTCAACTTACAAGCAAGATAACAATCCAAGGTACCATGCAAGAGATGTCGCTATTTTACGAGGAAAATACCATCATGCACCCGTCGTTTTAGGAAGTGCAACCCCATCTTTAGAAAGTATGGCCCGTGCTCAAAATAAAGTATATGAACTCATCACTTTACTAAATCGTGCCGGAAAAGGGACCCTTCCTCTCGTTCATATTGTGAATATGAAAGAAGAACCCCACGCCCATTCCACTATTTTTTCTTCACTTTTACTAACGAAAATAAAAGAAAAATTATCAAAACACGAACAAATTATTTTATTTCTAAATCGAAGAGGCTACAGCTCAATATCCACTTGTTTATCCTGTGGAGAATCAATAAAATGTCCCAATTGTGATATTAGCCTAACATATCATAAAACCAGTGGCATGCTTCGTTGCCATTATTGCGGTTTCGCCATGAAAAAAGTAGAAATCTGTCCTCATTGCCAAAGCACCAAATTGTCTTATCTAGGCTTAGGAACGGAAAAAGTAGAAGAAGAATTAATTCATCTTTTTCCCCAAAATAAAGTAGTCAGAATGGACATGGATACCACCTCTAAAAAGGGAGCTCATCAAAAAATCATCGATGCTTTTAGCCGGCAACAATACGATATTTTAGTGGGAACACAAATGATTGCCAAAGGCCTAGATTTTCCTAAAGTAACACTAGTAGGCGTAATCAATGCCGATGCTAGTCTAAACATTCCAGATTATCGAAGTAGTGAGCGAACTTTCCAACTCCTATGTCAAGTATCAGGAAGAGCCGGCAGAGGAGAAGCCAAAGGTGAAGTCATTATTCAAACCCTTAATCCCAACCATTATAGTATCGCTTATGCCAAAAAACATGACTATATTTCTTTTTATAAAGAAGAAATGAAAATGAGAAAACAACTGAATTATAGTCCATATTACTATATTATTTTAATCAGATTAAAAACCAAAGACTATGAACTAAGTTTTCAAGAAGCCAAAAAAGTAGGAGAGTACTTAAGAAAAAACTTAAGCCCAGGAACATATCTCTTAGGCCCTGCTATGGCAAATGTTTTTCGAGTGGATAATGTTTATTATCAACAATGTATCATCAAATATCAAAAAGATGAAAAAATAATTCCCACACTCATTGCCTTAGATAACCACTACAAAACCAATCATAAAGTAACATTAGAAATTGATAGAAATCCCAATCACTTATAAATCTCTTCTAGGTTTCTATTTTCATAAAAAAGCTTTTAACAACTATAAAAAGGGATCATTAAGCGAAAAAAGATATTTCAAGAAAGGACAAATATGAATGCCAAAAAATTTAAATTTGAATTAAAAAATAAAATAGAATCTCAAACCCTAACCAACCATTGGATTAAAAAACTTTACCAAAATGATAAAATAAGTTATTTAAATCAAAAACCCGTTTCTGATTTAATTAAAGAACACTACCAAGAAATCATTACCAATTGTGATGCGATGGAAAGATTAATCATTGTAAGAGAACTCTCTTTCAAAAAAGAAATGCATCCTTTCCTTGAAGAAAATGACATAGAGTTATTTAAACGAGCCACTTCTCTAGTCGAAATAAATGACATCCTTAAATTCCCCATCCAACTTGATCACCAAACCATAATGAACCAAAATTTAAAAAAATATTTAAAAGAAGTCCCTCACTTTTGCTTTTTTTCCATTTTAATATTAACCGATAATTATTTTACGAAAGAAAACCAAGAAATTTTAAATCATCTTCTTTTGGAAAATCAAAAAGAATATCTTTCTTTTTATCTCTTTTACAAAACCAACTTACCAAAAGAAATGGATAATTTATTAGAACTAATTACAAAATTAGTAAAAGAAATTAAAGAACATGAAAAAATAAAAGATATCGATATAAAAAAGATAAAAGGAGGAGCCTACTCAGAAGTTTTAAAGATAGGTACCAAAGTCTTAAAAATAGGAAAATCCCGTGCCACTTATCAAATTCCCTATGATAAAAGAATTTTACAACCAATTATTCGCGTTGATCTATCAAAACTCTCGTCCTTATCCTTTACTTTAGAAGTCAGCGAATACATTAATCCAAATGTTCAACTAACTGAAGAAGAAGAATATCAATTTTATAAAGAATTAAGAGAAAGAGGAATTATTTTTGCGGATATGAAATCCTCGAACCTAGGTATCTTAACCAAAGAAAACACCATCCATTGGCGCCCTGCGACCAATCTTGATTTAATCACCAAGGGAATTACCAACGAACCCATCAATCCCCCCTTATCCAAAGGAGAATTAGTCATATTAGATACCGACTATCTCTATACCGAAAAAGATTACAATCATTTAATTGAAACCAAACAATTTCACTGGGGAAATGAACAATCAAAAATGTATGAATACAAATACCAAGCTGAAAAAAAACAACATTCGAGAAAATAGAAAGAAAAGAAGCAAAATAGGGATAAAAATCTTCTCTGGATATTCATTTTTTATTGAAAAATTTAAACTTCTTTTGTATACTCTTATTAAGAAATATTTTAGGTGATAACAATGAATTTAGACGAAAAAACAATCAAACAAACATCGGCCAAACAGATCTTACAAATCTGCATGCCTATAATAGAGAAACTTTATCAAGAAATAGAAATCCTCGAAATTTCAAAAGAGGAATTCTTAAGTGAGGTCTTAACCGAAATCACAAGATCAAAAAAAACCTACCACGGGGAGGTTTTATATGGCGAATATCTAAAAACAAAGATCAATTTATCTTTCGAAAAACGAATCAAAAAAGATATGTTGAACAAAGAAAAATCTTATCGCATCATAACCCATTATATCAATCAACATCTTAGCCTAGAAAACGCCTCTAAAGAAGCCCAAAAAGAAATCAAAAAACTAGATAATTTTTTGGAAAAATATGACTACCTTCCCGATCTAAACATCATATTAAGAATCCTTGAAAATAATGAAAAACTTTCCACAATCTTACAATTCATGCTTCAGGAAAATCAAATAGAAATAGAATCCTTTAAATTAGAAAAATATTTTGATAATAATGCAACCCTATTAATCATAAAAACTTACTGTATATTAAATCATGTTGAGTTTCTAGAATCAGAAGAAAATTCTAAATTTTCTTTAGAAGAAGCGAAACTACCAGATAGCACCCAACTCTACTTAAAAGAAATAGGAAATCTACCATTACTCTCACCAGAAGAAGAAATAGAACTAGCTTCAAAAGTTTTAGCCAAAGATGAAGAAGCCAAAAAGTTATTTATTGAAAGAAATTTAAAATTAGTGGTGAGTATTGCCAAAAGGTACGTTGGTAGGGGGCTCCCTTTTATTGATTTAATTCAAGAAGGAAACATTGGCCTAATAACTGCTGTAGATAAATTTGATGGGAGTAGGGGAATAAAATTTTCCACCTATGCCACCTATTGGATAATTCAAGCGATTACAAGAACAATCGCAAACAAGGGAAGAAATATCAGAATCCCCGTACATATCCAGGAAAAAATGTTCAAATTCAAGCGAACCCGTTTCGATTTAGCCGCAAAGTTAAATCGCCAACCATCTCTCGCTGAAATTGCCAAAGAAATGCAAATATCCATTGATGAAGCAAACAAATTACAACAACTCCAAAGAGATACCGTAAGTATTAATCAAATAATTGGCGAAGACGAAGATTGTGAATTAGAAGATTTTATTCCCGCAACAGAAGAAACACCAGAAGAGATAGCCATTACAACCAATCTTCAGAATCAAGTTAGAGAATTATTAGAAAATGGGATCTTAACACCAAATGAAGTCACGATCCTCTTTAAAAGATTTGGTTTTGACAATCAACCACCATTAATACTCGAAGAAATCGCCGAAGAAATGCAGATAACGCGAGAAAGAGTAAGACAAATTGAAGCAAGAGCAATCATGAAATTAAGGAATTCCTACCAAATAAACGACTTTGCTGAGTACATGCAACATCCAGAACAAGCATTAAAACAATTAAAAAGTTTTCGGGAACAATATGCCTCGCAAAGAGGATATATAACGAAACTATTTTCAGATGAATGTAGACGCGAAAAAAGAAGAGGAGAAAAGAATAATATGACAAGAGAAAGAACCATTTATGATTATTTTAATCAGTATACAAAAGAACAAGTAGATACTATGCTAGAAAAATTATCCGAGGAAGAGCTAAAATTAGTTCATGCAAGATATGGAGAAGACTTAACTTATCCTACCTTTGGAAAATTAACAAGGGAACAATCCCCCAAATTTCATAATCATTTAGTTCCTAAAATGAAAAAACTGTTAGCCAATCCAGATCAAGTAAGAAAAACAAGAAATAAAAAACCGACCCCAGCAGAAGAATTCTTTCCAACCAACAAGAAAGAAAAACCAGCTGAAGACATTATCAGTATGAAACCAAAAGAAGAACAACCAATAACACCTCCAAGTCAACCTTGTATTGTTGAGAGAGAAAAAGAAACCATTGCAATCGCTAAAGAAGATTATCTAAAAATGCTAGAATTATTAAGAACACCAATGTTTTCAAACGTAATGAACCAATATTCCATCCGAGAAATCGTCATTGCTTCCTTAAAATTAGGATACATCAATGGCAAATGCTTTTCTACAAAAGCAATAGCAGAATTTTTAGGCATAGAGTCCCAAGAAATTATAAACGTAACACGAACAATGCTCGAAAACTATAAAGAAAAACTAAACCAAACGATCGATAACACCTTAAAAATGGTTGAAGAAGGCAGTGCCTTTGATGTTGCTATTTTAAGAAAAAATAAGAAATAATTCATTGAGGTTATTGCTCCAAACAACAGCTTGAACCATTTTTCGAAAATAAAAGGTACCGCCAATCTTTGAAAAAGAAAGAAGAAGATGAAAGATAACCAATGGATAGAAGTTAATGATTTACTAATGCCATTGCCAAAACCGCAATTACAGGAACTTTTAAACCGAATAGAACAAGGGGATGAAGCTGCTTTAAAAGTTATCACAGAACATAGCATTAGAATAGTAATATATGAAGTAAACCAAAAATTTAAATTCGTTGAATATGATAAAAAAGATTTAGTCTCTATCGGAACAATTGGCCTAATAAAAGCAATAATAACCTTTAATCCTTCAAAACAAAATAGGTTTACAACCCATGCCGTAAGCTGTATTGATAATAAAATCTTAATTTTTTTAAGAAAATTAAAAAAAGATCAAAAAGTATCTAGCCTAGATCAACCAATTCGATATGATGAAAATGGAGAATCCTTAAAAATTAAAGATACCCTTTTTTCTCCTATCAATATCATGGAAGACGATGAAAAAGAAGTAACTTATAAAATAATCCGTGAAATCGTAAAAGAATTACCAGATCGTGATCGAGAAATCATTATGCTATACTTTGGTTTTTATGACGATAAGCCTTATATGCAAAAGGAAATTGCCAAAAAAACTTCGCTCAATCAATCTTCTGTTTCCAAAATCATTAAGGAAAATATCAAAAAATTAGGAAAACAATCGCAACAAAAAGGTCTAATAGAATTAAGAAAAAAACCCTCCAAAAAGAGAACCAAGCAAAAATAACGAAAAATAGCAAATCAACGAAATGAAAAAAGATTCTCTATAAGCAATTTGTATTTTAAAAAGAGATATGTTATAATTTGTTTCGTTAAAAAACTGAAAGGAGTAAAGAAATGACAGTAGCAATTTATACCTTAGGCTGTAAGGTCAATATTTATGAAAGTGAATATATGGAAGAATTACTAAAAAATCATGGCTATACCATTGTTCCCTTTACCGATCTAGCCGATATTTATATAATTAATACTTGTAGTGTAACAAACGAAAGTGATAGAAAATCTAGAAAAATGATTCATCAAGCCAAAAAGAGAAATGAAAAAGCCATTATCGTCGTGATGGGATGTTACAGCCAGACCCATGCTGACGAAATAGAAGCCGATATTATTATTGGCTCCCAAGATAAAAGTAAAATTCTAGAATATTTAGAGGAATATCAAGAAAAAAATACCCCAATCAAAAAGTTATATCCCATTCGCGAAAATTCTTTATTTGAATCCATGATGATTCATCATTTTGAGAATCATACAAGAGCTTTTGTTAAAATTCAAGATGGATGTAATGCTTTTTGTAGTTACTGTATTATCCCTTACGCAAGAGGAAAAGCCCGAAGCAAAGAATTTAATCAAGTCGTATCCGAAGTATGCCAATTAGTTGAAAGTGGCTATAAAGAAGTTGTTTTAACTGGAATTCATACAGGACGCTATGGTCAAGATTTAGAAAATATGAATTTAGAAAAACTACTTCGCAGGTTAATAGAAATCCCTAATCTTTATCGCTTACGCCTTTCTTCAATTGAAGTAAATGAAGTAACAGAGGGAATACTAGACTTAATGAAAACATCCCCAATAATGGCAAGACACCTTCACATTCCTCTTCAAAGTGGGTGTGATCGAATTTTAAAATTGATGAATCGACATTATACCGTTCAGGAATTTATGGAAAAAATTACCAAGATTCGTGAGATTGATCCAGATATTTCCATAACAACAGACCTAATCGTAGGATTCCCCGGCGAAACAGAAGAAGATTTTCAAAAGACAAAAGCAACTTTAACCCAAATTAAATTTACAAAAATTCATACCTTTCCTTACTCGAGCCGTGAAGGTACTCCAGCCAGTACAATGGAAAATCAAGTGGATGGCTTAGTCAAAAAAAGACGAGTAAAAGAAATTTTAAAATTATCAGATCAACTAGAGCATGCCTATTACGAAAAATACTTAAATAAAACTCTTCCTGGATTAAGTGAAAAAACAAAAGAAGGAAAAGTAAACGTCTTAACAACAAACTATATTCAAGTATCTGTTGTTGAAAAGGTAAAAAATAATACTAGCGTTCAAGTAAAAATTACGAAAATTGACGAAGAAAATAAAGTCTTTGGCGAAGTAATCGCTCAAGATGAAAAAGAATCATGAAGTATTTTCCATCCCTTAAAAAGTGTACAGTAAAAGTAAATTCCAATAAATTTTATTGAATATCCCAATATTTTATTATATAATTAAGACAGAAGGAAGTGTAAAGATGAAAAAACGAACATTAAGTGCTGTTGTTTTATTAATCATTTTAGTCGGCGCTGTCTTTTTTGGGTATAAAGTTTTTAGCCTAGTCATGTTATTAGCGTCAATTTTTGGTTACTATGAATTATTTCAAATTAAGTATGAAAAAAGAAAACAAAATATCGCTATGATACAATTATTAGGTTACTTTAGCCTCATTTTCTTAGTCTTAAATGATATTTTCTTTACCATTGATAATAATATTTTAGTGATATTGCCCATTTTAGCACTCAGTATTCCCGTTGTATTTTACCGGGATTATGATACATATAATATTAATGATGCATTCTATATTATGGGCTCCATTTTCTTTCTTGGATTTAGTTTTCACAATATTGCTTTTATGGCCAAAATGGATATTTACAAATGTATCTTGATTTTCTTAATTGCCTTTACAACAGATACCTATGCCTACATTGGAGGCAACCTAATTGGCAAACACCCTCTAACGGAAATTTCTCCCAATAAAACAATTGAAGGAAGCATTATCGGAACCATTATGGGTGTATTAATTGGCACCGTTTATTACAACTTAGCCATCGGTGGCGTTGGCACAACAGAAATGATTTTTATTTGTTTAATCCTAACACTTTTATCGGAAATTGGCGATTTAGTCATGAGTAGCATTAAAAGATATTTTCATAAAAAGGATTATTCCAATTTAATTCCTGGACATGGCGGAATATTAGATCGTTTTGATAGCGTTTTATTTGTATCCCTTGGACTAAGTATTATTGTATCAATTCTTTAAAGGAGGGAATTTATGTTAAGTTTTGTTTTATTTATTATTATTTTAGGAACAATTGTCTTAATTCACGAATTAGGACATTTCCTATTTGCTAAATTATTTAATGTCTATGTGTATGAATATTCAATAGGAATGGGGAAAAAAATCTTCTCTAAAAAACCCAAAAACAGTGAAACAGAATATAATATTAGAATGTTTCCTATTGGTGGCTTTGTTCGATTAGCCGGAGAAGAGGGAGAAGATGGAGATAAAGAAGTTCCATTAGAAAAAAAACTTTATAAAAAAGGTTTTTGGCAAAGATTTTTAATCTTTTTCATGGGGCCAGGATTTAATATGCTATTAGCCATTGTTACCTTATTTATCATGTGTCTCCTTTTTCATGGAACCCTAACCACATTACAAGTCGATAAATTACCAACAGACTACCCCGCTTATCAAGCTGGACTTCGAAATGGAGATACCCTTTTAGCCGTAAATGGCGAAAAGGTAAATACTTGGACACAGGCAAGACTCAAAATCGCAACCTCTAAAGAAGGCGCTACCTTACGCTTTAAAGTAAAAGACACCAGTGGCAAAATAAAAACAATAAAAGTATCCCCAAAGAAAGAATTAGATAAAGAGAAAAAAGAAACTTATGTTTATGGGGTAAATAGCAAAACAGTAAAAATGAAAGGATTTGTTGGAAGTGCAAAGTATGCAGTTCTAGAAACAAAAGATATTATTTCTTCAATGGGAACGACTTTAAAATATCTATTTACTGGAAAATTAGGAGTAAATGATTTATCTGGTCCCGTTGGAATTTATGAAGTGGTCGATGAACAAGCACAATATGGAATTTCTAGTTTACTTTACTTATTAGCTTATTTAAGCATTAATGTAGGCGTTATTAACCTAATTCCTTTCCCAGCTTTTGATGGAGGACATATTTTATTCCTACTCATTGAAAAAATTCGCAGAAAACCAGTTTCTAACAACGTCGAAGCAACCATCACGGGAATAGGGTTTATTTGTTTAATTTTATTAATGATTTATGTAACTTGTCATGATGTTATAAAGTTGTTTCATTAAAAAAATTATTTCATTAACTAAAAAATCACATCTATTTAGGTGTGATTTTTATCATGATTTTCTTTTGGAAATTTAAAAAGAATTAGACAAAACGAAAAAAAATAGAATAGACAAGGAATCTAAAAAATGATATACTTATGCCATAAAGGAGTGAAAAAAATGGAGAAGAAAAAAAATGGAAAATGGAAAAAAATTCTACTGGGGTTTGGCATCCTATTAGTTGCATTGATTGCTTTCTTTGCTTACTTAGTTGTTGAAGACTTAAAACAAGAAGATTTATTAAAACAAGAAATCGTCAATCTTTCCAATAAAGATTTAACAAAAGATGATTTTTCTATTGAAGTGAAAACAACAGGCGATTATGCCTATGTAGAAGAAGCCATCAAAAAATATTATAAAGAATTATCGAACAACGTAAAAAAATTAAGTCAATCATTGAATAATCAAGAATTTATCGAGATATTATCCCCAAATACTTTAGCAAAAGAAAGACCAAATTTTACAAATAGTTACAAAATATTAGAAGAAGCCAGAACCAGTAGTGTAGATTCAATGAATAAAATTGCCAATTTATGTGAAGAAAAAACCATTCAATCTTTAATTGATAAAGAAAAAGTGGATGATTACTATTATGATTTATTCATAGAATTGATGTACACAAAAGAAGATCTAAAAGAGTTCCAAAAACTAAAAGAAGCCATGTTAACTCTTTCAAATGATACCAATGCTTTTTTAGAAAAAATAAAAGAAATTCTTGATTTTCTAAAAGCCAATAACAGCACTTGGGAAATTTCCAACAACCAAATTTATTTTCGTACGAATGAACTTGTTGATCAATATAATACCCTATATCAGGATTTAATTACACTTAGTGATAAAATTTCTAAAGAGGCAGACTCTACGAATACCAAAGAAGAATCCAAGGGAAGTAGTAATCAAGTATAAGAATAGAAGATTATCACAAAGAGAAAAAAGATAAGTTTTTTCATCAGGAACAAAAGAAAAAAGGCAAACGATCTCTTTCGAAGAATTAGACACTTCTTCCATCGTTGCCTTATTTTTTTTGTGTAGAAAAAATTTAGCTTAAAACACCCAATATTAAAGAGAAAGATCTTTCTTCAAAATAATAGTATCTAATATATTTTTACAACCAACTAAACATTTTATCCATTCCTCATCCAAAGAAGAAATCACAACCTTTTCTTCCTTAGAAGATGCATGAATAAATTGATTTTCCCCAATATAAATTCCAACATGACCAGGGTATCGGTTATTTGGTGTCGGACAAGATTCTTCTAACGATTGTCGATGAAAAAAGAGTAAATCACCAATATTAATTTCCTGAATATACTTCTTTTTCTTCAAATCATCTTCCTTATATTGAACAAGATTTCCCACTGAACTAGTCATTTGCTTCGTCGTATCTCCAACACCATAGCCACCTCTTTCAATATCTAAATCAAATAATTCCATAAAAGTATAAAAGGTAAGCCCAGAACAATCGAAACTATCGGGGCCACGATCTCCCCAAACATAAGGTTTTCCTAACTGGGTCATTAAAAAATCAACAATATTCTTTTGATATAATTCTTTCATTTAAACCTCCCATTTTATTTTATGCACGGATTCTAAAAAAAGAAATTAGACATATAATAAAGCATGAGAGCACAATTATTCATCAAAGGTATCCTAATTGGAATTGCCAAAATTATTCCTGGTTTCAGTGGGGCTATGCTAATGATTAGTTTCAATCTTTATGATAAAGCCATTGAAGCAATTACCACCTTCTTTTTGAATCCCAAGAAAAACTTTTTATTTTTAACGACACTTAGTCTAGGTATCATCTCTGGGATAATGCTATTTAGCAACATTATTTTTTTCTTTTTCAATAACTATCCACTTTATACTAAAATGATTCTTATTGGCCTAATCGCTGGGGGAATACCAAGGATAAAAACACAGGCAAACTTAAGAAAATATTATCCTTATGTTCTAGGAACAGTCGGATTCTTGCTACTGATTTCTTTCGCTTTTTCTAGACAGTTATATGAACTAAAAAATACTTCTGGAGATATTCCCATTTGGATCCTATCTGGTTTTGCGGAAGCTGTAGGAACCATTATTCCAGGAATTAGTGCCACCGCCCTATTAATGCACTTAGGAACCTATCAAACATACCTAAAAGTTTTAGGAAGCCTCTTTAATTTCTCTTTATTAAAGAGGAATCTTTATCTTCTCATTCCCTTTAGTATCAGTTTTTTAATGGGAATCATTTTCTTAACGATATGGATGCAAATTCTCTTTCAAAAAAGAAAATCACAAACTTTTAGTGTAATTTTAGGAATCATGTTCGTAACGACAATAAAACTCTTTTTAAACACCCTAACCATCAAAGCCAGTCTATTCAAACGAATAGGAAGTATTTTTCTCTTTGCTATCTCTTTTCAAATAGGACGTAAACTCAATTAAAAGGAATTCTATTTTTTTCTTAGAATTCCTTTTAATCCTTTGATTTCTCTAGTGAAATTCATGAAAGGCTTAACATCAATTTGAGGAAAAGCTTTAAGTAATCTTTTTTGAAAAATTCGATGTCCCTCATTAATTTTTTCACTAACCATTTTCTTAAATTCTAACGTAGAATCCTTCTTTAACTCAATATTAGAAAGAGTCTTTTTAAAACGATTCATAATATTAAGAGAAACAATCGTATCCGCAACAAAAATAATAAACAAAACAATCGAAAGAATAAGTAATATTTTTTCATTCATTCGGTTTAAAATTCCATTTAAAAAAGGATGCACCAAGTAAATAATTCCAACGCCACCTAAACCAAATAAAAGTGCATTCTCTCCACAAATTCGTCCATTTAACTGAAATTTTTTTTCACTATAATCCCATAACCTGGTTTTAAATAATTTTTCCATAATATAACTCGTAAAGTATTCCAAAACAGAACAAAGTACAACCCCAAGTAAAAATACAGTAACCACATTATCTTTATACTGTTCTAAGTACAAAATCATTCCCAGAGAACCACAGCCATAAATAGGACAATAAGGCCCAATTAAAAAGCCCCGATTAACAAATCGAATCGGCTTTGAACGAACACTAACAAAGAAAGATTCTACTAACCATCCAATCACCGAATACGCAAAAAAAATCAAAAAATAGTAAAAAAAAGTTTGAATATAATCCATGTTTTTCTCCTTTACATGGTAAAGTATACCATTTTTTTCCCTCTTTGCCAACCAATATTTATCCTCCTAGTTAATTTAAATAAATTCTATTCCATTTTATGGTATTCTATAAAAAGAAAGGATAGAGAGATATGCGAGGAAAATTAATTGTATTAGAAGGAAACGATTGTTCAGGAAAAGAAACCCAAGCAAAATACTTAGAAAGGACTTTAAATCAAAAAAACATCCCCAGTAAAAAATTATCTTTTCCCAATTATCAAACCCCAACCGGAAGAATTATTGGTACTTGTTATTTAGGAAAAGAAGAGTTATGTCAAGATTATTTAACAACCAAAACGGGCTGGTTTAAGGAAGGAGCAAGCAATGTCGATGGTCTCGTTTCTGCTCTTTATTATGCCGCCGATAGAAGATATAACATGGCTGAAATTGAAAAATTATTAGAAAGCGGAACAAACGTAATTTTAGATCGCTATACATTTTCCAATATGGCCCATCAAGGAGGAAAATTTCTTCATCAAGAAGAAAGATTTCAATTTTTCAAAAAAATAGAAACCCTTGAATTTGATATTTTAAATTTACCCAAACCAGATTTAGTTATTTTTCTTTATGTTCCTTTTCAAGTAACAATAGACCTTCAAGAAAAACGTGCCTTTTTACCTGATCAAATTGAAAAAGACAAAAAATACTTAAAAAGAGCCGAACAGACCTACTTAGAACTAAAAGCATTATATCATTTTAAAATGGTAGAATGTGTGGTTGATCATCAAATGAGAAAAATAGAAGATATTCATAATGAAGTTTTAGAAATCGTCATGGCGAATTTAGAAAACGTATCATGAGCAAGAAAAAAAAGAGAATTCTGCCTTTTCTTTACCTTCTTGTTTTTTTCTCTATTGTCTTTTATACCTACCGGGTAAGAAGTCTAACAGACGATGAACTTTATAACTATGGGTACGCGGTTAGCATTCTTTCTCACCAAGTTCCTTATAAAGATTTTAGCATGATAGTCCCACCAACCAGTGCCTATCTCACGGCTTTTTTTCTGCTTCTGTTTGGAAAGAAATTAATGGTCTATCATTGTCTTTTAGCTGGGCTAATCACCACCATTTTCATATTAGGATTAAAAAAAATTGGCTATTTTATTCTTCCAGTATGTCTACTCATTTTATTTTATCCCTATGCCGGATACAATATTCTAAGTTTATTTGGCTTATTTGCTATCCTTTTCTTTAGAGAAAATCCTCGTTTTCAAAAGTGGATTCCCCTCATTATTGTCCTTATGTTTACCACCAAACAAACTTTAGCCCTTTTAATCATCCCAAGTCTAATCGAGGCTCAAAATAAAAAACGTAGCATTCTAATTTACATCCTTTCTTTATTCCTTTTCCTTTTCTATTTTCTTTATTTCAATAACTTATCCTCTTTTTTAAATTATTGCTTTGGTGGAATGTTAGATTTTACTACAAAAAATAAAACCCCGATCAGTATTTTAACCAAAATAGAATTTTTGATTCTCTTTTTCCTTGCATTCTCTTATTGGAAAACAAAGAGAATAGAATACTTTTATGTTTTGACTTTTCAAATTATTACCTTTCCCATTGTTGATTATTTTCATTTTTGCTTATCCTTATCCCCAGTCGTTTATCTTATCTTAGAGGGGGTAAGGAAGCACAAAATGCTTTTCTACTATTGCTTTATCTTTTTTACAACCATCGCACTTACGCTCCATCTCGTTGTAATTATCAAAACAGAATATCAAGCAATGACAACTTATCCCGTAAAAAATTTTATGGAAGGAAGATTGTGTTCCAGTGCAACCCCTAATTTAATTCAAAATATCCAAAACCAAATAGAGGAGTCAAATGCCAAAAAAGTCTATATTTTAGGAAATTTCTCTTACTTAGTAAAATTAAACAGCAATTTAAAAATCGATGCGTATGACAATATCAACAAAGGCAATTTAGGTTATCACGGCGAAGAAAAAGTGAAGCAAAAAATCATCACAACTTGTAAAAATACCACCTGCCTTTTTATCTTTAATGAATCAGAAGCAAATGGACAAAGAAAGTCACAAACCAGCAAAACAATTTTAAATGAAATCAAAAAGAACTACATTCAGTATTATTCCTCTTCTAATTTTGATCTTTATAAAAATTAAAAAAATTTATTGCTTTTTCCCTATGATTTTGATATACTTAAGAAAATAAGGAGGATGAAGACGTGGAACAGAGAAATGGAAAAAGCACGACAAATAATATTTTTTATGCAGTAATTGGTGTTGCAACTTTAATGATAGCCGTAATTGGAGCAACATTTGCCTACTATACAGCAACCGCGACGAATGCAACAACAATTAAAGGTAATATGGCAACCATTAGTTTTGATTTGGATGTAAAAAAAGTAACCGATCAAGATAATACTAGGGGAGGATTAATTCCAATGTCAAATAACATGATGGAACAAGCCTTAACCAAAAATGCCGCTGCATCAGACAAAGGAATATGTGTAGACGATAATGGCAACGCCGTATGTCAAGTTTACAAAATTACGGTCGTAAATACTTCTACAGCAAGTATGTTTTTAGATGGTTATGTAACATTAAGTGGAGGTTCAGGAGTAGCAGCAGATTACACCGCAACTTCAACAAATAAAACGACAATGCGTTGGGTACAAGCTTTTTGTAGCGCTGAGACATCCGGAAAAGTAACTTCATGTACAACTGCCGGAAAATCAACCGTTCGTTCAACAAATGAGATTGCGATTGCTGCTCTAGGAGGAACGGGTGTAAAAGGATCGGGATTGGATAAAGGTGAAATTAAAACCGCTCGTGCAGATGTAACGTATGCTGCTTCAGATACAACCAATGCTGCACACATCCAAGGAAACTATTATGAAGTCATCAAACAAAACTACATTCGTGTAAGTGATCATGTTGCCGGAAATTATACATACAAAAGAGCAACAGATACAACATCAGCTTTGGTATATAATCAATATTTAGAAGCAAACGATGGCGCTGCTGGAAATAATACGGGAACAAGTGCAACAACATTTAAAGATGCCCAAGTATACTATATTGTAGTATGGTTAAGTGAGAATGGTCATAACCAAACACAAGGTGCAACAGACGCAAGTGAAAACTTAGCAAACTTTTTCCAAGGAAATGTAACTTTTATTTCAGCACAAGGTAGTGAGGTAACAGCAACATTTAGTGGACACACAAGAGTTACACCAAATACGTAAAAATAAAAAAGCGGTAATTTAAACCGTTTTTTTGATGAGAAAATGCGATTTGTAAAGTGACAATATTTTTTAGTCAAATGAATGAAAAAAAACAAAGAAGAGAATTTGTAAACAATTGACAAAATATCAAAATAGTATATAATGAAAATAAGAGGTGGTTTACCATGATAGAATATGCCAATGAGTCCGTAATTAAGTTGTTAAAGCAGTATGATATGTTTTCAAAAAGCTTAAATTATACTGATGATATAAAACAGAAAAATGATATTTGTACAGAGATGACACGTCTTATCCAAAACGTTTTAGATATCACCAATTCGATTTATGAAGAAAAATATAAAACCGTTGAAAATCGTTCCGTTTACCTAATGAGTGAAGAACGAACTAGACTACTAGAATTAGTGAACTTAATCAATGAAAGAAAAGCTTATGTTAATAACCAAATTACAAGTAACAAAGAATTAACTGGTGTTGGCATAGAGGTAAAACCTATTTTAGGAGAAGACAAGTTAGAAAGTTACAAGCAACAAGTAAAAATTATTGAGAGATATAAAAATAACATTAAACTGGAAAGTGTTTTAAAAGATGAAATCAAAACGCTAGACGCAAATATCAAAAAAGCAAATGAAAAAATTAACAGCAATCAAAATTTAAATCGACAATTAGAAGAAAAAATGATTGTTATCTTAGATAATGCCCTAAGAAAACTTTCTTTAGGCGAATTAAAAGAAAGACAAAAAGAAATTGATTTAGCTTATACCGAGTTAGGATACTCCCTAGAAAAAGCCAAAGAAAATGCCTTAATTGCCCGAAAAGAGTGTAGTGAAGAAATCATTCTTGAATGTGACAACATGTTAGCTTCTATAACTTTAGAATATGAAAGATATAAAGAAAAAAAATTAATTTTAAATTTAATTAATATTTATAAAAAACCTGTAAATGACTATAATAAAATGTTAAGCAAAAGAGAAGAAATAAATAATATCTTAATGAACATTACGAGCAGTGAATTATATCATTTAGTGGGAAATGAATTAAATAAAGAATATGCAACAATCAAACTAGAACAACAGGATATGAGCACGTTAAAAAGTCTAGTAGAAGAAAAAAATTTAAAAGAAAGCAATCTTGAAGATATTATTGCGGAAAATAATTCAGAAGAATTAAAAGGATTATTAGCCAATCTTTTAGAAAATGAAAAAAAATATCAAGAACAGCTAAAGCAAGAAAAACAAAAGAAAGAGCAAGAAAGACTACAACAAGAAAGTATTGAAGAAGAAAGAAGACAAAAAGAAATTGCCAAAAGACAACAAGTTTTAGAAGAAGAACGAAAGAAAGAGATTGAACGTCGGACCAAACAATTATTAGTAGAGAAAAAAAATCCCGTTTTAAATAAGTCAAGAGAAAGCATTCGTGAAGACAAAGAACTATCTTCCAAAAAAGAAATTCCTTCTCCTTCTGTTAAAGAATCCCGAGAAAAAATCACACAACAAAGAATCTTGAATGAGAAGAATTCAACAAGAGAAAATAGTATCCCAACTCAAACGAGAAGAATCAATTCTTCTCCCTCTAAATCCTTAGAAAAAGAAGATTTCTTCACACAACCAAAAACAAGAACAAGTGTTGTCAAGGAAGGAATTCCAGTAATTAAAAACAAAAACTTAGAAAATGAAGTAGTAACAGCAAAAAGAGTAGATGATAACCAATTAAGTAATAAAGTTTTTCCGGATATTTCTTTAGAAAAAAAAGAAAATATTTTTCCTAGTTTCCCAGAAATAAATAAAAGTAATTCTTTCTTTGATGAAGATGAATTTAAAGATTTAAGTAACTATATGGAAGAAGATAAGAAAAAAAATTGGTTTTAGAATAAGAAGAGGTGAAAATATGCAAGATTGTGCTAGTAGTAATAAAATAAAAGAAAATAAATATAAGATTCTAAGAATGAGTTTATTACTAGGAAGAGGAGAAAATCAAGAGGAAACATTAACAAATTTTGAAGAGGCAGCACGAGAAATCGATGCAATGAATGATGAAATTTATCAAAAAGATCTAGAAGGGAAATTTTATGACACATTAACCCTCGAAGAAGAAGAAAAGAAATTATCGATTTTAGTGGATTATATTGGAGGAAGAGTAGAGCAACGTATCTCATTATTAAGTGATTTCTCTAATGTTACAGGATATGATTTAATGAATTTACCTCCAATCAAATATTACGACAAACTAGATGATTATAAAGAAAGATTAAAATACATTAGGGAATATTTAAACAATACAGAAGAAATAAAAGAGTTAGATAAAAAGATAGAAGAAAATGAAAAAAAATTAAAAGAGGCATATTTAAACAAAGCAACCGCCGAAGAATACAATACGAGAAACGAAGAAATTTTATTAAATAAATTTGAAAATATTTTAAAAACAACAAATCTAAGTGAAGTAAACGAGACAAACATTGAACAAAAATTATCATCAGTTGATAATGCTGTTTTAGATAGCCAGAAATCATTAGATATTTTTAATAAATCCTTTGCAACTTTAAGTGGATCTGGGATTAGTGTAGAAGAAGAACAAGAATATAAATCATATGTTGAAAATGCAAAAGAAGTATTTTATACCAATAAAGAACAACAATACTTACTAGAAATTTATCAATATTTATTAAAAAATGAAACAGAATACAACGCTATCTTAGAAAAAAGAGAGAAAATGAATAAAATTTTATCAGAAAGACTATCGCTTAGAAAAGAATTAGAGGTAAAAGATAGCGATATTCTAAATAATTTATATGATTTACTAGAAAGACAATATGAAGACATCAAACATCAAAAAAACAATATAGAAACGATAGATAATTTAACAGATAGTATCGAAAAATATAAAGAAAAATTAAATGATTTAGAGATAGATAACCAAAAAGTAGAAATCCTAGCTTTATTAAGAGAATTTTGTTTAATTGATACCTATACAGAGTCTCCATCCTTAGAGCAGAATAATGATGCAAAAGAAGCACCTTCAATGCCTGAAGAACCAACGCCAGAAGAGCATCCTATGACAAAAAAAGAAGATCTCATTCCTGAAGAATCTCATCACACCGAAATCGTTTCACAAGAGAATCCTTCTAATACGTCAGACATCTTTAATATCAAACTTCCTGAAAAGGCTGAAGAAGAGCCAACAAAAGATAATTCTCCAGTCGAAAAACATGAAGATAATGAAGTCATTTCGGTTGAAACACCAACCCATATTGATTTAGAATATATTCACGCCAAAGCGAGTAAAGTAATGCAAAGAGTAGGAGAAATGCTTGGCATTAAAACAAAAGAAACAAAAATCGTTAGTGTTGAAGAAAAGAAAGAAGTGCCAAAAGTAGAGGCACCAAAGATAGACTTTACAGAGCCAAAAGCCAAAGAAACCACCATACCAAAAGAAACAACCAACCCATTATTTAATCATGATATTTCTAGCACAAATGAGGAAGTTGTCGATCCAGAACTAAATCAAGATACCAGTTTTTGGTTTTCTAGCGACACCCCTGATGCCCTAAATGAACTACCAGATTTAGAAATAGCAAATAACCCTAATGACCTTTTTGCCAATTCAAAAATGCCAGAATTAAATTTTCCTAATTTAAATTTTGGTCCAAATAATGATACAAGCAAGGAGGAAACAAAATGAAAATAGAAGTCAATAAAATTATCACTTTAGGGAATCAAGAAAGATATTTAGTCATTTCTCACATCATCAATAATAGCAAGGACTATTACTATATTGCCCAACTAGATGAAAGTGAGAAAGATATTAAAGATAACTACAAAATTATGGAATTAACAATGAAAGAAAATAAAAATTATTTAAATGAAGTTGTAGGAGAAACCAATTTAAAAACCGTTTTACCTCTATTTGTAAATGACATTGTGAAATAGTATCAAAATCGTGGATATTATTTCTTTTTTTTGATATAATTTAGTAAGAAGAGAGGAATGAAAATGAAAAAAGTAGTTGTATTAGGTGGAGGGACTGGTCAATCCACCTTGCTAAGAGGATTAAAATTATTTCCAATGGAAATTAGTGCTGTCGTATCGGTCTGCGATGATGGACAAAGCACGGGAAGATTAAGAGAAGAGTTTAATACCTTTGCTGTTGGAGATATTCGTAAAGTAATTGTTTCCCTTTCCGAAACAGAACCTCTATTTGAAGAATTACTAAATTATCGTTTTAATACAACAAGTGATTTAAATGGCCATACTGTAGGAAATCTTTTATTAGCTGCCCTAGGAAATATTACAGGAAATATGCAGGAAGGCATTGAAACAATCGGAAAAGTATTAAAACTAAGAGGAAAAGTATTACCATTCACCCTAGACAATCCCGTATTAATGGCCAAAATGAAAGATGGAAGTATTGTCATGGGTGAACACAACATCACGAAAAGTTCTAAAGAAATAGAAAAAGTTTATTATGAAAAACCAGTCGCTGTTAACCCAAGAGTTTTAAAAGAAATCAAAGAAGCTAATTTAATTATTTTAAGCATGGGTAGTCTTTATACCAGTATCATTCCCGATCTTTTAAGCAAGGAAATTCTTGATGCCATTGATCAAAGTCACGCAAAAATTATGTATATTTGCAATATGATGACACAACCAGGAGAAACAGATAACTTTAAAGCAAGTGATCATGTTCATGTTTTAAATCATTATTTAGGCCAAAAAAAAATATCTGTTGTAATTGCCAATACCGGTACAATTCCTGATCATATGTTAGAAAAATATCGTACAGAAGAGCAAAAAAATCCTGTCATTTTCGATGCGGAAAATTTTAAGAATATCGAAGTGATTGCCAAAGATTATGTAAGTGTTGTGGAGAATGTCATCCGCTATAAACCAAATAAACTTGCCCTAGATATTTATAGTTATCTAACAGAAAGTGAAGAGAGCAATGTCGTTTACCGCAATCGTTAAAGAAGAAGTCACAAAATTAGAAGGCAATATCTTAGAATATCTAGCAGAACTCTCCTGTATTATTAGAAATAATGCAACGATTAAAGAAGAAATTGTAATTACAGTAGAAAATAACGCTGTGGCAAGAAGAATTTTTAAATTGATCAAAAATATTTATGATGTAACACCAATCATTACCATTAGAAAAAGATATAATTTCAATAATAATCTTAGTTATATTTTAAAAATTACCCAAAAACAAAAATTAATTTTAAAAGACCTTTCTATTGAAATCAATAATGTCTATCAAAATATTCCCAAAAATTATTTAATTAACGATGAGGAATGTTTAAGAGCCTATTTACGTGGCCTCTTTATTTCTACCGGTAGTATTAACGATCCAAAAACTTCTAGATACCACTTAGAATTTATTATTGATAATGATAAATATGCGCTATTTCTGCAAGAAAAGATGAATAAATTTAATTTAAATGCGAAAATCATCCGCCGCGAGAAAAATTATATGCTTTATGTCAAAGAAGCAGAAAAAATTTCTGACTTTTTACGAATTATCAGTGCCTATCAAGCGGTAATGTATTTTGAAGATATTCGAATTTATCGGGATCATAAAAATATGACCAATCGTTTAAATAACTGTGAGCAAGCGAATATGGATAAAATATTTATCACCGCCGCCAAGCAATTAAAAGACATCGAAAAACTAGAAGAATACGATCTCCT
>CAKPAK010000016.1 GCA_934132915.1 uncultured Bacilli bacterium | reverse complement strand
GAATAAGGGAGTGCCAATATTTCCTCCGACGTAAACATGGTAGCCTAGATTTTTTAGAATTTTCGCGATGATTGTTGTGGTTGTTGTTTTTCCTTTGCTTCCGGTTACCCCAATAACTTGGCAAGGGGCATATTGAATAACTTCTTCTACTTCGGTTGTGATATAACAGCCATTCTCGGCTTCTTTTTTAAGATATGGGTTATTGGGAAGTAAGCTTGGGCTTCGGAAAATGATGTCAAAGTTGTGAAGGCTTTCTAAGTATTGTTTGCCTAATGAACATTTTAGGGTTTTGTTTTGAATGAGTTCTTGAATGTTTGGATTCAGGTCGGTTGCTTCTTTTTGATCAAATAAGGTAACGTCGCAATTTTCTTGGATTAATTTTTTTAAAAGAGGAATATTGCTTACGCCGGCGCCGATTACGGCAATTTTTTTGGTTTTTAAGTTTTGTTTAAAAATTTCATAAGTTTTTTTCATTTTTACACGTCCATTTCTATATTTGTAAAATACTTTATTTTTTGTTCACTTTATAAATATCTCTGATGATGGAGATCGGGATAAATTCATTGTCGATTGTAATGATATTATTTTTGTCTCTGGCAACGATTCTTTTTTGAATGGTGTCATTATCGGTAATGATGGTGACATCGGCTTTATAGACATAATCGGTTGCGTTAAAGATGTTGTCGATTTTTTGGTGGATGGAGATATTGGAATATCTTGTTTCTTTGAAGTTTTCTTTTTTGGTATCTATTGTACTATACATTTTTTGAATATTATTGATTGGCTTATTAATTTTATTGTGGTACATTTTAGGTAATTCTTTATGATTCACATTTTTCACCTCATTTGAGTATATGAAAAAGGGCGAAATTTATGTTTCGATATGAAAAAGAAATATATTGCTATATTACTTACTTCTTTTTAATTAATTGATACCCTTTGGGATTTTCTTGTGTTTTTTTGGTTAAGATTAAGCTTTGATACTGATTTGGATCTTGACCGATTTTACTCATTGGTTCTTTGAAAACATTCTCAACGGCACCAACAAGTCCTCTGGCTCCGATATTTTTTTGCATGGCTTCTTTGGCGATTTCTTGATATAGGTCTTCTTCAATTTTTACCTCAATTCTTAATTCTTTTAATAAATTGATTTTTTCTTGGAGTGTTTGATTATTTTTGTTTTTTAAGATTTCGATAAGTTCTTTGGGACTTAATGGTTTAAGTTCAATAATATTGGGGAAACGACCTAATAATTCTTTTTTTAAGCCAAATTTATAAAGTTCTTCGGTGGTAATTGGTTCTTGTTTTTTGGGGGAGTTGATTTTGTCTTTGAAGCCAATTTTGCTTTTGGTATTGGTGCGATTTTCTAATAATTCGGTGAAAGCACCAGAGGCAATAATGGTGATATTTTTGGTACTAATGGTTTGATAGTAAGGTTGGAATTCATCTCCTAGATTGATTGAATAACTGTTATCTTCTAAGAGTTTTAGTAATTCATCTTGAATGGCTTCTGTTCGAATTTCACCATTACCAGGAAGACCTGATTTTTTGTCGATTTCATCGATGAATATGATTCCCCGACTTGCTTGGTCTAAACTCTGATTGGCGTTTCTTACTAATTCGGTGATAATGTCATTTACACTTTTGCCAACATAACCACTAGCGGTTAGGGTTGTTGCGTCTACCATAACAGTAGGAATATTTAATTTTTTGGCAATAATTCTAATCATTTCTGTCTTTCCTACGCCGGTTGGCCCGATTAGGAGAATATTATTTTTAACATTGCCTCTTGTATTTTGCCATAGGATTGAGACGATATCTTCAATGGCTTTATCTTGGCCAATGACTTTGCTTTTTAATTCGTTAATTAAGTTTTTGGCATCAAATAATTCGTCTTGTTTTAGAAATTTTTTGGCGAGTTCAAGATCTGGTTCATCGGCGTATTGATAATGAGGTTCTAACTTACTAAAATACGCAAATTTAACTTCCTCATAATCGCCAACTTGTGGGATGATGAATTGATAGGTATTATTTTTTACTTCTTCAAAATAATAAGTAGCAAACTCTCTAATATAAGAGATGAGAGGGGCTTGAAGGCGATTTTTACTTTCTTTGGAAAAAAGAATTCTTTTTCTTAGGGCATAGCCATATTTTTCATTAGAATTCAGTAGATAAGCATATTTTTTTCCTTTTCTTGTAATAAATTCACCGGTTTCTTCGTCTTGGTGGCCAAGAGCAACATGATCGGGGTGATAATTGAGGATATTAGTCTTTTTGTTTTTTTCTTTTTTAAAGATAATGGCAATTTCTATTCTATTTTTCATTTTTTTCTTCCTTTTTTAAAGATAACCCTAGTTCTTCTAATTGTTTTTCATGAACTTTATTTGGTGCTTCTGTTAAAAGACAAGATGCGCTTGCAGTTTTGGGGAAAGCGATGACATCTCTAATATTTTCGGTTTCTGTTAAGAGCATGGTTAAGCGATCTAGTCCTAGGGCAAATCCTCCGTGAGGTGGCGTTCCATATTTGAAAGCTTCCATGAGAAATCCAAATTTTTCCTTAGCTTCAGCATCACTTAATCCTAGCGCTTCAAACATGATTTTTTGCGTGTTTTGATCATGGATACGAATTGACCCGCCTCCTGCTTCATAGCCATTGATTACAATGTCGTAGGCTTTGGCGTAACAATTGGCTTTATCCGTTAGTAATTTATCGACATCTTCATCTTTTGGTGCGGTAAATGGGTGATGGCAAGCGACATAGCGATTTTCTTGTTCACTATATTCAAATACAGGAAAATCTGTTACGAATAGTAGTTTATAGTCGTTTGGTTGAATGAAATTGTTATCATGTGCTAATTTACATCTTAAAGCGCCTAGACTTGTTTTGACAATGGAATAAGCTCCGCTTACGATAAAGATAATATCGTTATTTTGTAGGGATAGTTGTTTTTTTAATGTTGTCGCTTCGAATTCGCTTAAATTTTTGGCAATACTTCCTGTGAAATTGGCATTTTCATCTACTTTTAAATAAGCTAAGCCAGTTGCTTTGTAGGTTTTAATGAATTCTGTTAGTTTATCGATTTCTTTTCTAGAATAGTGATTGGCTTTGTCTTTTAAAACAATGGCATTGATAATTCCTTTGTTTGCGATTGTTTTTTGGAAGAATTCTAGTGAAGTATTTTGGAATATTTCTGTAATTTCTTCAATTGGCATCGCGAATCGTAAATCTGGTTTATCACTTCCGTAGACACGAATGGCATCGTCGTACTTCATTCTTTTTAGGGGAAGTTTAATGTCTATGCCTTTAATTTCGTGAAAGATTTGGGCGATTAGTTTTTCGATTAATGTCATGACGTCAAATTCATCAACAAAACTCATTTCAACATCGACTTGGGTAAATTCTGGTTGGCGATCAGCACGTAAATCTTCGTCGCGGAAACATTTGGCAATTTGATAGTATTTTTCAAAGCCACTGACCATTAAAAGTTGTTTTAGAATTTGAGGCGATTGGGGTAAGGCATAAAATGAACCTTTATTTACTCTACTTGGAACAAGATAATCGCGCGCGCCTTCTGGTGTAGATCGACAAAGAATGGGGGTTTCAATATCAATGAATCCTTCTGTATCAAGGAAATTTCGAATACATCTTGTGATTTTTGCTCTTTTGATGATTTTATCCTTTAGGCTTTGTCTTCTTAAATCTAAGTAGCGGTATTTTAGTCTGGTGTCTTCTAAAGCAGAGGTGTCATCCTTTATTTCGAAAGGAAGTTCGCTTGCGGTATTGATAAGTTCGAGATCCGTTACTTCGATTTCAATTTTTCCGGTTTTCATTTTCGGATTTTCTTGCTCTCTTTTTTGAACGATACCTTTTACTTTGATGACATATTCACTTTTTAGAGTGCTTGCTTGGTGATAGAACTTGCTATCTGGGCGAATAACTAATTGAATTAGGCCACTTCTATCTCTTAAATCGATGAAAATGACGCCTCCTAAATCTCTTTTCTTTTGAACCCAGCCGTATAACTCAACGGTGTTATTTAAATTTTTTTCTGTTATGCTTGTATTTTCGATTGTTTTCATCTTTTTCCTTCTTTCTATTAAAAAGCACAAAAAAGAAATTAGTATAAAGACGAATCTTTTGATCCGCGGTGCCACTTTATTTCACTTTTGTGCTCTTTTTTGATAACGGGATTCCCCGATTTATCTTTTGACCTATTTGTCACGGAATAATAGGTCGGTAAATAAATATGATAGTATTATAACATAAATATTGATTTATAACTTATATTTAACTTAGAAGTAATTTGTTCTTTTTTATGGATGGTCCTAAAAATAGTGAGACTTACTGGGTATCTTTTGCTTTTGTTTCTTGTAATTGTTTTATGGCGTTTATTATGGCGAGCTTTCCGTATTCATAAGTAAGAGAACCTTGTTGGTAAGCGATGTATGGTTGTTTGATTGGACCATCACAAGAGAGTTCAATTGAAGAGCCTTGGGTAAATGTTCCGGCGGCCATAATGACTTGATCTTGATATCCTGGCATATCCCAGGGAATTGGTTTTACGTTAGCATCGATTGGGCTTGAGGATTGAATGGCTTGGCAATATTTGATTAATTTATTTTGATCGTGGAAGATGATGGTTTGGACGATATCGGCTCTTTTTTCAAAATATTTTGGTTCTACTTCAAAGCCGATTTTTTCTAATAGATAGCTTGTTAATTGGGCTGTTTTGATTGCTGAATTTACGACAGAAGGAGCCATATAAAGTCCTAATAAGAACTGTTTATTCATCCCTAGAGATGGACCTACTTCCCTTCCCTCTCCTGGTACATTTAATCTTTCCGCACATAATTGGATTAGATCTTTTCTTCCTACGATGTATGCCCCATTTGAGACCATTCCTGCTCCTAGATTTTTAATTAAGGAGCCAACGGCAAGATCGGCGCCAACTTCTATTGGTTCTTTGGTGCTAACGAATTCACAATAACAATTGTCTACCATGATGATGACATCTTTATCTATATTTTTGATAAAAGCAATGATTTCTTCTAATTCTTCGATTAAAATACTTTTTCTGGTAGAATATCCTTTACTTCGTTGAATTTCAATTAATTTAACTTTTTTCGTAAGAAGTATTTTTTTTATTTTTTCTTGATCAAATTGGTTTTCTATTAAGTCAATTTGTTCGTATTGGATGCCAAAGGCTTTTAAACTGCTTTTATTTTCTTTGATGCCAATCACTTCGTCTAACGTATCATATGGCTTTCCGGTTATGGATAACATGGTATCACCGGGGCGTAAACAGGCAAAAAGTGCGGTAGTTAGGGCGTGGGTTCCGGAAATCAATTGGCTTCTTACGAGGGCATCTTCACTTTTGAAAATATGGGCATAAACTTTTTCAATGGTATCTCTTCCTAAATCGTTGTACCCGTATCCGGTTGCCATATTAAAGCAAGCTTCATTTACATTGTTTTCTTTAAAAGCATTTAATACTTTTTTAGAATTTTCGAAAGCGATTTTGTCTTGGGCTTGAAAGTAGTCTTTTAGGTTTTCTTCTGCTTCTTGAATGAAATTCTCGATGGTTTCTTTCATTTCTTCCTCCTTATTTTTTAACTATTAGGAAGTAATATAAAATTAGTCCGCTGATTCCTATAGTTAGTAATATTTCGATAAAATTTTTAGTAAAAAAGCATAATATAACGTATCCAATTAATGAAAAAAGAGAAATTGGGGTTAAAAAGTGTAGAATGGTGATGAGGATAGAATAGATTTTTGGAATGTTCAAAGAAAATAGTTGTATACATCCGACTAATATAACTAACATCAATTCTACAATAATGATTTTTTTTAATATAAATTGAATAAATTTCATTAATATTGGATACCCCAGATAACAAGATGTTTTGCTTTTTTGCCACAGCAAACGCAAAACTCATCAATGGCAGGTTCTTCTACGATGCACCTTGATTTGCAGCCTTTTATTTCTTTAATTTTTTCTTCACATTCGGAACTTCCACACCACATGCCTTTGATAAAGCCTGGCTGGGTATTTAAAATGTTTTCGATGTCTTTTAGAGAATGGGCTTCAAAAGTTAAGGCATCTCTTCTTGATTTGGCTCTTTCGTACATTTCTTTTTGAATGGTTTCTAATAGTTGTTTGGTGTAAGTGATGAGGTCAAAATTTTCTAAAGATACTCTTAATTTTTCTCTTGTATCTCTTCTGACAAAAGTTATTTTGTTTTCTTCTAAATCTCTTTGACCAATTTCGATACGAAGGGGAATTCCATTGACTTCTGCTTCTGCAAATTTAAAGCCTGGAGATTTATTTGAATTATCTATATATGCTGTAATGCCATCTTTTAATAATTTTTCTTGGAAATCGGAAGCGATTGTGTTTAATTCTTCACTTTTGCCAATTGGGATGATGACCACTTGTTGAGGAGCGATTCTAGGTGGTAAAACAAGGCCATGATCGTCAGAATGCACCATGATTAATCCTCCTATCATTCTAGTCGTTGTTCCCCATGAGGTTTGATAAGGGTACTCTTCTTTATTTTCTTTGGTGGTGAATTTTACGTTATAAGCTTTAGTAAATTTTTGACCAAAGTAATGACTGGTTCCTGATTGAAGGGCTACCCCATTATACATTAGGGCCTCGTTTGTTAATGTGTATTCTGCCCCGGCAAATTTTTCCTTTTCTGTTTTTTTCCCTTGAATGGAAGGAATGGCTAAAATCTCATTATGAAACCAATGATAAACATCCATCATTTGTTTGGTTTCTTTTTGGGCCTCTTCTTGAGTTTCATGAATGGTATGTCCTTCTTGCCAAAGGAATTCTCTACTCCTCAAAAAAGGTCTTGTTTCTTTTTCCCAGCGAAGAACATTACACCATTGGTTATATAATTTAGGTAAGTCTCGATGGGAACAAATATGGCTAGCATAATAGTCACAAAACAATGTTTCACTTGTGGGGCGAATACAAAGTCGTTCTTCTAATTTTTTTTGGCCGCCTTCGGTTACCCAAGCTACTTCTGGAGCAAATCCCTTGACCAAATCACTTTCTTTTTGCAATAGATTTTCGGGAATTAGTAGGGGCATTTGGCAATTGACATGGCCTAATTCTTTAAATTTTTTATCTAAAATATTTTGCATTTTTTCCCAAATTGCATATCCGTTTGGTTCTATTACGATACATCCTTTTACGGCGGTATAATCCGCTAAATGAGCGGCTTTTACGACATCGGTATACCATTTGGCAAAGTCGATATTTCTTTCAGTAATTGCTTTGTTTTTTTGCATATGTATTCCTCATTTCTTTTTTCAAAGATATTATACTATAAATTAAAAGAAAAAAAAAGAGCGTTTCTCTTTTTATTAGGCTAAATAATTATCTTTGATAATTCGAACAAATCTTGGTCCTGTTTTTAGGACAAAGATAACTCCTAAGATTGTTGAAAGATAGCCAATATAACCACTTCTTTTACTATTTACAGATTCTGGAGATAAAAAGTCATAGTATAGTGTCATTTTTTCTCCCATTGCAATATCATTAGCGTAATTATCGATCGTTGCATTATAATTTGAGTTATTTGCAATATAAGATAAATTTATTGTTCTTTTGGCAATATCTCCATCTGCAGTTTTGGCGATGGTAACTCCGGTGACCGTTCCTTCGGTACTTAGAATTTTTAATTTAAAGTTTTCGGTTTTTAGGAGTAATATTCCAAATACTACTAAAACAACCCCAACAATACAAATTATCATTACGGGGATATTTAAGTCTTCTTTTTTTCTCTGATTTCCCATCTTACTCTCCTCCTATTTTAAGTATAGCATTATTTAAAATAAATTACAAGGATATTTTTAATAACTTTTGGTTAATTTATGGCTATACAAAAAAGAAAAAAATTGTTATAATGTTGGTATATGAGGAGGAATTTTCATGCGAATAATTGAGCTAACAGAAGGACAATTTTTTAATTATTCTATTTTGCATTCTAGGAAAAGTTATAAACAAAGTGTTGAGTATGCTAAATTAAAGGAATATGATGGCTATACTCCTCTTTATTTGGGGTTTATTGATGAGGGGAATAATGTTCATGCCGCGACTTTGATTCTTGAGAAAAAAATTAATAATAAGCATCGTTATGGGTATGTGCCGAATGGATATTTAATTGATTTTTATCATTTGGATTTATTAAGAGCTTTTACGATAGAATTAAAAGCCTATTTAAAGAAAAAGAATTATGTTTATATTCGAATTAATCCTTATTTGAATTATCAAGTTTATGATAGTGATTTTATTTTAAAAGAAAATAATAGTAGTATTATTCAAGAATTTGAGAAAATTGGTTACGAATTTATTGCTAATACAGCGAAATATAAGATGGTTCTTAGGGCAGATGATATTCAATCAACTTACAAACACTTTAAAAGAAGTTTGAGAAGAGGAATTAATAACTGTTTAAAAAAAGGAATCGTTGTTTATCAAGGGGAGGAACAAGATAAACAAGATTTCTTAAATCTTCTTTCTAATCGGGAACGGTATCAAAGAATGATGGATATTTTTCAAGATTCCAATTATTGCTTTGAATTTTATTTGGCAAAAATTATGCCTGAAGTGTATATTAATAATTATCGTTACTTGATTAAAAGAGAACGGCTAAATAATGAGCTTTTAAATCAAAAATTGAAAAATCCTAATGTGAAAAAAACAAAAAACTTATTGGAAAGAAAAATGAATTCTGATCATTTGTTAACGACTTATAATCAAGAGTTAATTAAAGGAACGGAAGTGTTAAAAAAATATCCTCAAGGTGTGATTATTTCAGGGGTTGCTATTCTTCGGAGTGATAGAGAGGTTTCCTTTATTAAGGAGTGTTATACCAATGAATTTCGACAGATTAGGAGTATTCCTTTTATTAAGTGGGAGATTATGAAGAAGTTGATTGTTTCTGGTTATCATCGATTTGATTTGGGCAATATTGTTATTGCCAAAAATCAAATTACAAAGACGGGATATAATGGAAATATTATTGAATATACAAATAGTTTTGATTTAGTAATTAATGACTTGTTGTATAAATTTAATGGATTTGGAAAAAAGAAACCAAGATAAGAAATGGTTTCTTTTTTTGTGGAATCACATACTATTTATCTTTTTGGAAAAGAACGTCAATATCTACAAAGGAGTCAATTCCGTCAATTTTTCCATCACTACATAATTGCCACATGGTATATTTTTCTTTATTGGTGCTATTTGTGGTGTAGTGAGCAATCCAGTTGTTGTATTCTTCTTCATACCAAATATTTTCTAAATAGTATTTACTTGAATATAATAAAGTTTGATAATTATTTTCTTCTAAAGTGGTAAAAAAAGCATTCGCGATGTTATTTAAAGTGTGGAAACTAAGATGGTAACTAGTATATTTGCTCCAATTTTCCCAATCTAAAGCGATGGGAAGGTCTAATTGATAATCTTTTACCTTTTTGATTATCCATTCTGCTTGTTTTTGAGCTTCTTTGGTGTTTGTTGCGTGAGAATAAAAATAAATCCCTACTTTTAAATTATGTGCTAATGCATTCGTTATATTTTGAGAAAATTTGGGATCTAGTTCTATTTTGCCTCCTTTTTGTGATTGACCACCAATTTTAATCATCACAAACTCTACGCCTTGTTCTTTGATTTTGGAAAAATCAATTTCTTCTTGCCATTTAGAAATATCAATTCCAATTAAGGTGTTTTTGGTCTTGTATTTTTGATAAACTTCTTTAAAGTCCGTTTTTGTTTCTTTGGGTGGGGTTGCTGTTTTTTCTTTTTCGGTTATTTTTAAAGTAAATGCTTTACTGGTTATGTTATTGCTGTGATCTTTGGCGGTAATTTTTAAGTTATACTTTCCTACTTTATTTAATTGATAGTCTCCTTCGATTTGACAAGTCACTTTGTCATCATAATCATCGGCACAAAAAATGTTATCTAGTAAGTTTGTCGTACTTCCTACTTCTAGAGATAAGACTTTATTTACGACAACAGTTGGTGGGGTAATATCTTTTATCGTAACTTCAACGGATTTGTTTTCAATAAACCCATAGTGATTATAGTAAGTTACTTGAACTTTTCTTTTTCCAACAACATTTGTATCAACGTATGGATCTAAGAGTAATTTCCCGTTTATCTTTTCAATTAAATCACTATTTTTTATTTTTTGACGGAAGGTTAAAGTAATCTCTTTTTTGAAAACTAAATCTTCTGTTGTGGTAAAATGGAGATAAGTCATTAGCGTCACGAGAGAAACTAAAGTAAGGCTTAAAATTAATAAGAGTATTTTCTTTTTTTTATTCATGGTATCCCTTCTTTTCTTCTATTATATCATTAATGTCGTTGCTTATGAAAAAAAGAATGCTTTTTTTAAGCATTGCTTCGGTTTTTTTTGTATCTTCTTGCTTTTAGGATGTAGTTTAGAGAATAGATCATTGTGATTCCTAAAATAAGGATAATACCATATAAAACGGGATGATAAAAGGTTAATTCTTTTTCTAAATAGACATCATAAGAATAAAGGGTATCTTTTTCATAAGTTATATTGATGGTGCCTATTTTATCTCCTTTTTTATATTTATAATTAATCTCTTCTGTTCCTGTGTAAAGATATTTGATTCTATTTTTTCTAATTTCATTGGATAAATATAATTGAATATCTTTGGGAGCTATAATTTGATATTCTTTTTCTTTTCCCCATTTAATTGGGATACTTTTTATTTTTTGTCCCTTTTTGATGACGGTTTGATAACTATAATTGCTACTATAATAGTCATAGATTTCGAGACTGTCTTTGACGGCGTTAGAGCGATTTTTGGTACTAGCGCCTAGGGTAATTAAAAGGTAGTTTACCCCATCTAATGTAGATGTGGAAGCTAGGCAAAGACCCGCGCCATCAGTAAAGCCGCTTTTGGCTCCTGTTATTTCTGAAACATCTAGGCCATAAGAACGGGAATAACTTACAAGGGTAGTTTTGATGGTTTTATTGATACATTCTATTTTATATTCTTTGGCAGTAAAGACTTCTTTAAACGTATTATTTTTTAGACAGTAAATTAATAACTGAGCCATATCGGCAGCGGTAGAATAATTGTTATCGCTATCCATTCCAACAGGATTATCGAAGTGAGTATTTTTAAGGTTTAATTTGTTGGCTTTTTCGTTCATTAAATCAACAAATTTACTGATACTTCCACTGGTTTCTATGGCTAGTGCATTTACGGCATCTGCCCCACTAGGAAGCATTGCTCCATATAATAAGTCTTTAATACTAGGCGTATCCCCTGCTTTAAATCCAACTTGTGTATATTCTTCTATTCCTTTTAGCATATCTTTGGTTATCGCTACTTTTTTCTCTAAATCAGAATTATTCTCAATAGCTGTAATCACCGTCATTATTTTGGTTAGACTAGCAATTTGTAGTTTTTCTTCACTTTTTTGTTGATATAAGATTTTTTCTTCATTCATATTATAGAGAATCGCACTTTTGGAAGTAATATTAAATTCTTCCGCATAGACTATTTGGATATTTACTAAGAAGAATAAAAATATTAAGGTTAATTTCTTTTTCATGATTCACCTCGATTTCTTATTGAAATACAATACTTCATTTTCTTTATTCTTTATTTTAGAGCTTTTACTTACATTTATTCAACTGCAATGGTATACGGATCATCCATAGTTCCTGATCCACCAGTTGCAATGACGGAAGACTTAAGACGTAGGACAGGGCGCACGCCATACGTGTAGATCGAACTGCCGTCATTCACGCCCCGGTAATTCGGATCCCAGCGGAACGCACTCGCCGAGGAAGCACTATGAGGAGTCGCAAACCAGTAAAACCCACCATTATTAATGATTGAAAAGCCATCATAATTGCCACTCCCCTTACTTGAAGCAGTACTAAGTGTATCCCCTGTTATTTTTTGAAAGTCTTCGTCTTTTATATTCCAAGCACTGGTATTATTACATACTCCACCATAAGCATAAATACTATTACAGTAAGTTAAGGCTTTGGAATTCAAATTTGCTAAGTGGTTAGGAACTCCTCCGGTTGTTTCATGATTACTGCAACTAGTGCTTGCATTCCCAGAAGAATCTGTACACATACATTCGGGGGAGCCAGCACTTGTTAAATAAGCTGTTCCATCGGATACATAAGCAACACGCCACCCAGAGGCATTAAATTTGTAACTAGAGTTACTACAATACCCCATATCACTACTACTCACATAATTAGCATTTTGTCCTTCACAAGCCTTACCACTACAGCCATTGTTTCCTGTGTATTTTACAAAAGAACCAACTGGTACTTTGGTTAAACTTGCAGGTAAAATTAATGGTTCTTTAATTGTTCCACATTCTCCATAAGTAATCGTTGCGTTTAATGTACCTTCCATTATTGTTTCAGGATTAGGAATGTTACCATCAATATAGACAATAAATTGAAAGGAATAAGTACTATTTGCTGCAACTTTTAATGCTGTAGATAGGGTATTACTTCCTACACTTAGATTGTTAAAGTTACCGGATAACACAGGAGAACTTGTATAATCAAAGTCACTTTCTCCAGTAATGTCTCTTATGACTGCCCATTTTAACGATGCTACTCTCAAGAAAGAACTTATAGAAGTAATATTTAAACCTAAAGTAAGATTAATTTCTTCACTGCCCGTATTTTTAATATTAAAACTTGCTTTTACGCCATCTTTTAAACTTAGTACAGGACCAATATTTTTAACTTCCACACTAGGACCATTAGTACATTCCACGGAAGAATCTTTAATGGTTAAATTTACTGTATTATTACTACTTCTCCATTCATACCAAGCATAAGTAAAATATAAGGCAAAACTAACGAAGACAATTATCCCTATTACTGTTCCAATTACTTTCCTTTTATCTACTTTCTCTTGCATATTGGTACCACTCTCCTACTTTGATAAGAATATTTTACCATAAATATTTAGTTTTTTTCAATATTTTAGAGAAGAAAAAGAACTATTTTTTGCGAATAGTTCTTTTTAATGTTTTATTTAAATATTTTTCATTTGCTGTATGTAAGTATTCTCTTTGAGATAAAATTCCCTCTAAGTATTTTTCGTGTCCTGAAATATCATAGTGATATAGGAATAACTCTTGTAGTTTTAGAGATAATTCTTCATAAGAATACCCTTTTTTTAATAAATTTAAATAATAATTTACATTACTTTTTTCTTTGGTAATGGGTAAAGTCTCTTCTGTCGCTTTATTATAACAATATTGAATTTCCATTTTTTCTCCTCCTTTTCATTCGGGAGACTTATCATAGCACAACTTTTTTGAAAAAGCAAGGATATTATTTGATTACCGATACAAATGTTGCATTTGTTGTGTTATTTGAGGCAAATCCTTTATATTGTTCACTTAAGTCTACTAATTTTTTTAGTTTATTGGTTTTTCCTTGGATGGTGTTGGCATAACTTACTAAAGTAGAAATTCCTTCTTTATTATAGGTTGAAATTCCTGATTTTAAAGTTGTTGTTCCAGAGACTAGGTTAGAAGTTCCGCTCATTAGGGTATTTGTACCTTGATATAAAGCATTTATGCCTTCTGTAATTTTACTACTATTTGTATATAGGGTATTTGTACCACTTTCTAATTCCACAAGACCTGCACGTAGGCTACTTAATTGTGTTTTTACGGTTGTGGCGGTTTCCATTAATGTTTTAGAAGTTGTATCTATTGCACTATTATTCATTGAAAGTAAGTAAATTAGATTGTTATTTCCGTCATAAGTATTTTTTATTGTCACTAATTTTTCAAGCATATCTTTGTCTGATAGAGGTAGTGACATTATTTCCTCGATGGTAATTTCTTGAAGTGTTTTTTCACTTAATTGATATTTCTCGTATGTTTCTGCTAAGGTTGTATTGGTTTCGGTTAACTTGTTAATCGCTTCAGTATTTTTTTCTTTTAAAATACTTAATTTTTTAAGAGATGCTTGCATATTGGAATCTGACAAGGAAGCAGATGAAGCATCAATGGCATCAATAATTTGTTTTACTCCCCCATTTAAATCATAAGTTCCTTGCGTTAAGGCTTGCATATAATTTTTGACGGTATTTAAGTTTTCATTAATTTCTTTTGTGCCATTTAATAATTGTTGGGCACCATTTTCTAATTCATTTGCTCCGTTTTCAATTGCGTCCATATTGGTTTTTAATAATCCTACTTTATTGTAGACATCATCTAATTTATTAAATACTTCTAGGTCGTTTTTCTCGATTAATTTTGGTGTTGCTACGGTATAGATGGTTGGTTGTTTATATTTTTTGGTGTCAAAAGTAATGGTAATTTTATTCATTTCTTTGAAAGAATCTAAGTTTGTACTTTCATATAATCCTGGCGTAGCAAGACCTACTAAGATAAATTTATTTCCGCTGTTAATGACTTTCCCGTTGGAAATGGTGATGTTAGAGGCATTTTTATCTAACATGGCACCTAAGGTTACGACAAATGGTGTATACAGTGTTTCTCCATCGATTTGGTGAGCGTCTGTATTGGTTAGCGTGATTTCAATTTCTACTTTTCCTGATGCACCAATTAATTCTTTATTAGTTACTTCTTTACCATCTAGGTAATATTTGACACTTGTTTCAATGGGAAGTTCTTTTTCGAATTCTCCTTGATAAAAGATGTCCTTTCCCTTTGCGGTCCAAGTTAATTTATTATTGTCTAGGGTAAATTTTTCTTTTCCATTGATATTTAGAATTTTCTTTAATTCTGTTGTATCTTCAATTGTTGTACCTTCTATGGCGCTTAAATGGCTGGTTACAACTGTTTTAAATCTTGTTCCATCGGCATTTAAATTCGAATAGATGGATTCTTCTTTTTCTAAAGCAAAAACATTAAATGGCATTGTTGCTATGCTAAGTGCAATCATGCCTGTTACTAATTTTTTATTCATTATATTTCCTCCTTCATTCCTTTCGTGGTTTTCATGATGATTTTATCAAATATTAATAGTAGTGATGGTAAGATTAAGATAACCACTAACATACTAATTATTGAACCACGAGATAATAATTTACAGATTGATCCAATTAAATCAATTTTAGAATAAACGCCTACACCAATGGTTGCGGCAAAAAAACATAGGGCACTGACAATAATTGATGGTACTGTAAATTGTAAAGTTTCCCTCATGGCTTCATATTTATCTTTCATACTTTGTCTTGTACTTAAATATTTTGATGACATTAAAATTGCATAGTCAATTGTTGCGCCTAATTGAATGGTACCAATGATTATTGATGCAATAAATGGTAAGGATGTATTCGTATAAAATGCAACACTCATATTCGCTAAAATGGCAAATTCGATTGCACTAATTAAGATAATTGGTAAACTTAATGACTTTAAGACAAATAACATGATAACAAAGATTAAACCAATGGATACATAGTTTACGTTTTTAAAGTCAACATCACTAATTTCGGTTAAATCTTTCATTAGTGGTCCTTCTCCTGCAACAATGGATGATTTGTCATATTTTTTGACAATTTGATTGACCTCACTAATTTGATTATTTAATTGTGTTGTTGCAATATCATAAGTAGAATTTAAAAGTACTAATTGATATTTATCGCTTTCCATTAACTTCGTTAAATCATCTGGTAACATACTGATTGGTAGGCCAAAATCGAGAATGCTTGTTGGACTTAAGACTAAGTCAATGCCTTTTACTTCTTTTAATTTATCAACTAATTCTTCCTTTTCTTCGCTGTTCATATTTTTATCTAATAAGACAATTTCAGGAGAAACAATATGAAATTCTTCTTTTAAGTTAGAATTTGCGATACTAGATGCTAATGTACTTGGTAATGATTTATCTAAGTTATAGTAAACTTTAACATTGTTATTTCCATAAATTGCTGGAATTAAAAGAATAATAAAGGCAAGAATAATCAGATTATGATGTTTAATCGAGAAGTTTTGTAATCCTTTAAATTCAGGCATTAAGTTTTTATGATGCGTTTTTTCAATTAATTTATCACAGACTAAAAGAAGAGCTGGGAAAAGGGTTAAAACGCATATTAGGCCACAGATTACTCCTTTGGCCATTACAAGGCCAATATCTTTTCCTAAAGTTAATTTCATCATACACAAGGCTAAGAAGCCAGCAACCGTCGTTAGAGAACTTCCTAAAACAGAATGAAATGTTTCTGTGATAGCTTCTTGCATAGCCTTATGTTTATCTTTTTCATGTGTTATGGCTTGAATATATTTGTGGTACAAAAAGATAGAAAAGTCCATTGTTACCCCAAGTTGTAATACCGCACTAATGGCTTTTGTAATGTAAGAGATTTCTCCTAAGAAAATATTTGTTCCCATATTGTATAAAATAGCAACACCAATATTTCCTAATAGTAATACGGGAATGATGAATGAATCGGTCGCTACGGTTAAAACAATTAAGCAAAGAATAACTGCAATAATAATATAAGCTAACATTTCACTATTGGATACATCTCTTGTATCTAAAACCATGGCACTCATCCCACTAACTTTTGAAGCATCCCCTACTACTTTTCGTAAATCTTCAACAGCTTTCATGGTGATTTCATCAGAAGTCCCATTTTCAAAAGTGACGACAATGACATCTTTTTCGTCTTTGTGTAATTTTTCAGTTACCTCATCTGGTAAAATATCGATAGGAATCGTTGTATCCGTTACATCAGCAAGACTAGCCACTAAGTTAACGGAATCTATTTTTTCGATTTTTTCTTCTAGTTTTAGTTTATCGTAACTGCTCATATTCTCGACTGTAACAAAAGAGAAAGCACCAATGCCAAAATCTTTGGTTAAAATATCTTGCCCTTTAATGGTTTCAATATCACTTGGTAAATAAACTAAGATATTGTAATTTATTTTGGTATTCACATAACCAATTAAAGATGGAATCAAGAGAATTAGGGCAACGATAACCACTAAAACACTATTGTTCGTAATGAACTGATTGATTTTTTTCATTATATTACCTCCATTTGCTAAGATAGCATATTACAAATTTTGAAAAAATTCACTAACAAACTGTTATTAATGTATGTTATTCAACATTTGTCCATTAATTGTTGTATAAATAAACAATTTTTGTTGCTTAACTTTACAAATGTACTTTAAGTTACTATAATGTTAATAGGTGATGTGAAATGAACAAAAAGACCGATTTAAGAGTAATTAAGACCAAAAATAATCTTTATCAAACTTTGATTGAGTTGATGAGTGATATGCCTTTTGAAGAAATCAAGGTATCTGATATTTGTGAGAGAGCATTAGTTAATCGCTCTACTTTTTATTCTCACTATTCTGATAAATACGAACTACTCTCTTCCTATATTGATACCCTTAAAGATTCTTTGGAGAAGGAGTTAGAAAAAAATACAAGTATTAAGAATACAAAAGAATATTATTTAGAGATGATTTCTTTATTTTTAGATCATGTCTCAGAGAAACGAGAAATTTATGTTGCGATTGGTAAGGCAAATAAAAATGGAATTATGATGGATATGATTTATGATACTTTTAAAAAGGAAATCATTGAAGGAATCGATAAATCTGATAAGAGGGTACAAATTCCTAGTAATTTTGTTGCCACATTTTATTTAGGGGCCGTATTTAGTGCGGGAACCGAATGGATGCTTAATGATTTTAAATATTCTAAGGAAGAAATTCTCCACTATTTAGATATTTTAATTCCTGATGATTTGGAAATCGTTAAGTAGAAGAAAGAGGGCTCTCTTTATTCGATTTTATTACAATAAAAAAAGGAAGAACCTTTTCATTTAAGATTCTTTCTTTTTTGGTTTATCAAACAATATCATTTTAATTCGTCTATCATTTGTTTTTTTATTCTATCAATATCCGTAAAGAAAAAATTAAGACCTTTCTTTTTTAATTTTAACATTTGGAGAAAATTGCTGAAAATCTCATCGCAGGTTGAATCAATGACTTTAGCTGGAGTTCCATTTTCTAAAAGAGGAACATGATCTATATATTTTTCCAAGGTTGGAAAAGCATTTTGAATTAATATTGCCGATTCTTTGCCTAAGACATTTTTAATAAGAATCGAATTACAAACACCATACTTTTTCATTTTTTTATCTACTATCTTTTTATATTTTTCTACTTTACTACTAAGAGGAATAAACCATACTATCTCTTTATCTTTTATTGTAAAATAAGTTGGACGTTTTTTGCCACGTTCATGATTACTCATTAAATTTTCGTCATTTACAACAGAAAAAAATTCATCTTTAATATGATATAAATATCCTGTTTCAAATTTCATTAAATCAGCTCCCTTTACTTGCAATTCTATCATAAATTAAAAGAAAACTCCATTATATTAATAGAGTTTTCGAAACATTTTCGTTCGGGATAATTTATTACTCGCACCACCCGAGAGCGAGAAACATTGTCGACCGGAATAATTTATTACTCGCACCATCCGGGAGCGAGAAACATTTTCATATTACTGCATTCTTTTTCATGCAATAATAATATACTATATTTTATGCACAAAGTCAATGCCGTGTCATAAAATTGGCAAATTTCAAATTTGCATTAATAGGATGTACTTTTTTCTCTGATTTATTCCTAATAATCCCTTCAAGAAAATGGAAGTATTTTGCTTGTTTAATCCTATTTTTTTCTCTTTTTTCATATACTTTAATGGTGATGACGATGGGACAGGTGGGAATGGGATTTCTTCTTTCAACGATGGCGGGATTGGCAACGATGCTTGGAATGCTCCCTATTTTATTTAAAATCAAAAACGAGGATAAAGTGATTGCTAGTAGTCTCGCTTTTGCAGCGGGTGTAATGTTGTGTGTATCCATTACGGATTTAATTCCTGAGTCTTTTTTGATGCTAAGAAATTATTACCGTGGGTTGTGGCTACCTTTTTTGGTTTTTCTTTCTTTAATACTTGGTGTTATTCTGGCTTTTTTTATTGAAAAAGGAATGCATTTGAAGAAGGATGTGTCTTCTTTGTATCAAGTCGGTGTGATTTCCATGTTGGCCATTATTCTTCATAATCTTCCTGAGGGGATTGCGACTTTTCTTTCGACGACCAAAAGTACTTCGTTGGGACTTTCTTTGGCAATTGCGATTGCGCTTCATAATATTCCAGAGGGAATTTCGATTTCAATTCCCATTTATTATTCGACCAGAAAAAAAACAAAAGCTTTTTGGTATACTTTTGTTTCAGCTTTATCAGAACCTATGGGGGCACTTCTTACTTATTTATTTTTGACTTCTTTTGTTAATTCTATGATTCTTGGAACTTTGTTTGCTTTTATTGCTGGAGTGATGTTGTTTATTTCTTTTCGGGAATTAATTCCTACTTCTCGAGAGTATGCTTATTTTCATTTAACTAGGATTTGGTTTGTGATTGGTGTGTTATTTATGTTGATTAAGTTTATGTTTTTCTAAATCCTGTTTATTAGTGTTTTGGTTTTTGGATAAGACAAAGTAAAAAAGCTGATACTAAGGCAATACTAATGCCAGCGCTAGTTAGGTTGAAAATACCAAAAGCAAGGCCTAATGGCCCAATTTTGGCAACGGTATCCATCGCCCCATGAATGAGTAAATGGCCAAATGAAGTAATGGGAATGATGGCTCCGGCACCACAATAGAGTACAAATTTATCGTAGATTCCAAAAATATCAAGAAAAGCGCCAATAATGACAAAAAGTGAAGTAACATGGCCAGGCGTTAATTTCGTATTATCTAAAATTAATTGTGAGATTAAACAGATTGTTCCACAAAAAAGAAAGGCATTAAAATAGATCACTCTACCACCTCCAAACTAATCGCGTGTGCAATAGCAGGAAGAGATTCTTTTTGAAAAAATAAGGTTGGAGAAAATAAGGCTCCGGTGGGGACTAAAAGGACACGTTTTAACTTTTTTTCTTTTAGTTGGTGGTAAATATATCCAAAATTGACTAATGCGCTACAAACTGGGCCAGAACCGCCTGCAAAGACAGGTTGTTTTTTTCTATCGTACAGCATTGTACCACAATCATTATATTGTTTATGAATGTCTAGATTGTAAGCTTTTTTTAAATATTCTAATAAAATTTCTTTTCCATATATTCCTAAGTCACCAGTTAAAATTAAGTCATAATCTTCTGGAGATCTTTTTAAGTCAGTGAGATGTCTATAGATGGTGTCGGCAGCGGCGGGTGCCATAACGGCTCCCATGTGATTGACGTCTTTGATTTTTTTATCAATGACTTTGCCTATTGTAGAAGCATCTACTTTAATGGTTGTTTTTTCGTTGGTTAAAAGAATGGCTGCGGAACCTGTTGAAGTAAAGGTCGCCGTATCTGGCTTAGGTGTTCCGTATTCGGTAGGGTTACGGTATTGTTTTTCAGCAGCAGTATTATGACTGGATGTGGTGATGATACAGTTTTTACTGATTTTCCCTTCAATAAAATTTGCGGCAATAATCATTCCTTCACTACTGGTTGCACAAGCGTTATAAATTCCTAAAAAAGGAATATCAAACTCCCGCATTGCATAGTTACTGGCTGCTATTTGATTACTTAAATCGCCAGAAAGGATTACATCAACGTCTTTCTCTTTGGTTCGTGATTTTCTTAAAATTAGGGCAGTAACTTCTCTTAATAACTTGATTTCTGCTTTTTCCCAACTTTTTTCGTTAAAATAGAGATCTTTTGTATAAGTTTTGTCAAAGTATTTTTTTAATGGACCATTGGCTTCATAAATTCCTGCTATTGTTGCGGTTTCTTTAATATAAACATTTTTATAGATTGTTGTCATTTTACCCTCCCATCACCATTATTCTTAAAATTCCAAAAAAATATACCGCAACTACACCATATAAAATAACCGTACCTGCTAATTTAAAGATATTCGCGCCTATTCCTAATACGAAACCTTCTGTTTTGTATTCTAATGCTGCAGAAGTAATTGAATGGGCAAAGCCAGTAATTGGAATAATTAAAGCACTCTTTACTTTACTAACAAAAACATCAAATATTCCTACTGCGGTTAAAATTGAGGCTACCACAATTAAGGTTAAAATGACTAATACGCCTGATTCTTTTCTGGGAAGATGAAATGCAAATTGATAAACTTCTTGTAATAATTCACTACTACACCCTAGTAATCCTCCGACCAAAAAAGCAATGATTGCATTTTTGATTTTGGGTGGTTTGGGCGTGTGTTTTTGTACTAATTCTTGATATTCTTTATTATTCATCATTATTCACCATTTATAATATGCGATCAAATGGAGAAAAATATACAAAATAAAACAATGAAGTTTATTTTTCTTCATTGTCTATTCCTTTTACTAGATCCTCTAGTTTAATTCCTAAAGCATTTGAAATTTGGGCTAAAGTATCCATTGAAAAACACTTTTTCCCATTTGGCGCTTCTATACGTCGGATATACTCGTGCGAGTAATGTGCTCGATCAGCGAGTTCAGCTTGCGTTATTTTTGCTTCTTTGCGATATCGTTTGATATTCGCTGCAATTGTTTCATAGATATCTTCATTTCTTCTATGTAAGGAACTCATAATCATCACCTAATTTTTATTCTCTCACAAATTCAAGTTTTTTTCTGTAACCAATTTGGTTACATTTTTATCAACCCTTTATTTATAAGGGCTTGCAGAGATTATTTTTTAATTTTTTTAGTATTTTTTTCTCATTTCTGGAGATTTGAACCTGATTTGTACCAAAAAATTTAGCGATTTCGCTTTGGGTTTTGTCCTCAAAATATCTCAAATTGATGAGTTGATATTCTTCTTTTGTTAATGTTTTTAATCCTTCTTCTAATAAAATCATCTCATCGTATTGATCGCTATTGTGATATTGATCAGCGATCTTGTCTAGTCGCGTGAGCGTTTTTCCATCTTCGACGATTACTTCGTCGAGACTTTGAACATTGGTTTGACATTTTAATACATCACCAATTAAAGATTCATCAATTTCAAGAAATAAGGCCAATTCTTTTATGGTTGGCTCTTTCATTAGTTTTTGGGTTAGAATGGTTTTTGCTTCTAAAATCTTCTTGTAAAGTGTGTAATATTCTCTGGAGACTTTAATTGGGTTTGATTTTTTGACGAAAGCCAATACTTCTCCTAATATATGTTTATACATATAAGTTGTCAATTTTGTTCCTAACTTTTCATTGTAATTTTGATAGGCTTTCATCATGCCAATTATACTGACTTGATACAAATCGTCAAATTCATAGTATTTTGTGTATTTGTTGATTATTGAGCAAATGAGTCCTTTATTTTCTTTGATGAATTCTACTGGTATAGTTTCTTTTGCTATCATATTTTTCTTCCTTATCTAAAGATATAAAAAGGCATCAATTTCTCTTTTGATATTGGGAAAAATATTTGGAAATAATCGATTCTTTCTTTTATCCTCAACGAATAATATTTTTCTGTTCTCATCTTTTTTTAAGAAACAATTGATGGTATTTAATTCTTCCATTGAAATATCATCGACGTTAGTTAAATTAAATACGACAAATTTAATTTCTAATTCTTCAATTACATTTAATATTTTTTTTATTTCACTCCCATTACCGTTCCTCCCTACTAGTCTTACAAAGAAGACACCTTTGCGAAATTCCGTACTCACTTTCATCATGAATAATTCACCCTTTGCTATTTTAATTTATCATAAAATTTTTTTCGAAGAAAGGATTTCGACAAAACTAGACTTTTTTCTTTCTAATTTTTTTTCGACATTTTTATCCTCTCTAATTTTATTATTCTAGAAAAAAAGAAGAATTCCTCCTTCTAAAATGTACCCAATGTCAAGGACTAAATAAAAAAGAGAGAATTTAAACAATGGATGCAAATAGATGATTTCTGT
>CAKPAK010000015.1 GCA_934132915.1 uncultured Bacilli bacterium | reverse complement strand
CTTCTTACCTTTCTTGAAAAATTCCTTTACTCTTTTCTCCCAAAACTCTCTTCTTAGAAATCACATCATGATATAATTCCAAATATTGACAACAAAATGTTTCAAAATAGCCATCCAAAGCAAAACAATCCCTCATTACCTGATAATAATCATAATACATTTTCTCCAATTTATCCAAATTCGTTGCTTGCAAATGAGAAAAAACATCACTCTTAAGAAAAGAAAGCCCAAAATTCAATAAAACATTTTGCCGTCGACCTGCAAGCAGAAAATAATGATTATCCTGATAAATTTGTTTCCGATCATCTACCAAAAAAATAGTATCATTCGTCGCATCAACTAAATAAGAAGAAGTCCCCTCACCGACAAGAGTAGTGGCATGATTTCCTAACCGAGAGCCACAAAAGTGTTTCAAAGTCCCCTCTCTAAAAAAATCTCTCTCTTGCTAAACAACCCCTTATACATTTGATGAAGATCATCTAACGACAACCAATATAAACTTTTATTCATCAAAAATCCCCCATTTCTTTCATCTATTCACTTTGCATCTCAAATAAAATATCTCTCAACTTCATTGCCCGTTCAAAATCCAACTCTTTAGCGGCCTGCTTCATCTCTTTTTCTAGAGAATCAATAATATCCTCTCTTTCCTTCTTCGTCATCTTTTTCTTTCGATCTACAGAAACCTCTTCCTCATTAGAAATAACCTCTCTAATTTCCTTTACAATCGTCTTAGGAACAATTCCATGCCGACGATTATATTCTTCCTGAATATCTCTCCTTCTCTTTGTCTCAGCTATTGCCTCATTCATACTATCACTAATCGTATCCGCATACATAATAACCATCCCATGACTATTTCTAGCGCACCTTCCAATCGTTTGAATTAAACTCCTCGTACTCCGAAGAAATCCTTGCTTATCCGCATCCATAATTGCAATTAAACTTACCTCGGGAATATCAATCCCTTCCCTAAGCAAATTAATCCCCACCACAACATCATATTTTCCAATTCGTAAATCATGAATAATCTGCATTCTTTGTAATGTCTTAACCTCGCTATGCAAATAAGCCACCTTAATATCAATATTCTTAAGATAATTACTTAATTCTTCCGCCATCCGAATCGTCAAAGTCGTAATCAAAACCCTCTCATTAAGAGAAATCCGCTTCTCAATTTCTTCAACCAAATTATCAATCTGATTTTTAGTATCCCGAACCTCAATTAACGGATCCAAAAGCCCAGTCGGGCGAATAATCTGTTCAACAACCTCCCCTTTAACATGTTCCATCTCATAATCTCCAGGCGTTGCAGAAACATAAATAACTTGATTAATCTTTGATTCAAACTCTTCAAACTTCAAAGGTCGATTATCTAAAGCACTAGGAAGCCGAAATCCATACTCCACCAAATTCATTTTTCTCGCTCTATCCCCATTATACATTCCTCTTACCTGAGGAATCGTAACATGTGACTCATCAATAACCAACAAAAAATCTTTAGGAAAAAAATCAATTAAACAAGTTGGCGTTTCTCCCTCTTTCCTTAAAGCAATATGTCTAGAGTAATTCTCGATTCCATGACAAAAACCAGTCTCTTCAAGCATCTCCATATCATAATTACAACGCTCCCGAATTCTCTGCTCCTCAATCAACTTTCCATGTTCTTTAAAATACTGACATCTCTCATCACATTCTTTACGGATTCTTTCAATAGAAATCTTCAACTTCTCTTCATCTGTAACAAAGTGAGAAGCCGGAAAAATGGAAACTGACTTTTTATTATTCAATACCTGACCCGTTACAACATCAAAAGAAGAAATTCGATCAACCTCATCTCCAAAAAACTCTATTCGAACACCATTCGTTCTCTCATAACTAGGAATAACTTCAATAACATCCCCCTTAGATCGAAACGTTCCTCTTTTAAAATCCATCTCATTTCTTTCATATAACATATCAACAAGTCTTTTTAATACCTCTTCTCGCTCTATTTCATCACCAACATTCAAAGTAAGTATTTTATTTTTATAGTCTTCCACTTCTCCAATACCATAAATGCAGGACACCGACGCAACAACAATAATATCCCGTCTTGACAATAACCCAGAAGTTGCGCTATGTCTCAACTCATCAATCTCATCATTAATCGAACTATCCTTTTCAATATAAGTATCTGTACTAGGAACATATGCCTCTGGCTGGTAATAATCGTAATATGAGACAAAATAGCATACGTGGTTGTTAGGAAACAACTCTTTAAGCTCTGAATAAAGTTGTCCAGCCAAAGTTTTGTTATGAGCCAGAACCAAAGTTGGTTTCTGAACTTCATTGATAACATTAGCAATTGTAAACGTCTTTCCAGTACCCGTTGCACCCAGTAAAACCTGCTCTTTACGCCCATTTTTAATCCCACTAACTAACTCTTTTATCGCCTCTGGTTGATCCCCATTTGGCTGATATTTTGATACCAATTTAAACATGTGGCCACCTCCCAAAATCGCACTATCAGAAAGTAGCTTCGTGTAAGAATTCGTGTAATTTTTCCACAATTTTAAGAGAATTTTTTCATTGCACGAATCAAATCCTTAAACGGCCACAAACTAACAGCAAAAAAAATAAAATAACATCTAGATTAATTATAGCAAAAAAGACTAATAATTACAACAGTTCAAGAAATAAACTATTTGTAATTTTCAGTCTTCAAGAAAATTATCTAAATGAATCAATTTTTGCAAATTCGTGTAATTATTTTCAGAATTTTTTGACTTTGGAACAACATCATTAATAAATGGTTCCAATTCAGCCAAACAGCAGGTTGCAAGTTCATTTTTATCCGTATATACATCAACTGTTATAATAGAGTGAGCATGTCCTAGTAATTTTGAAACTGCTTTTACATCATAATTATTTTTTAACAAAATTGTACTATATGTATGTCTCAAATCATGAAATCTAATATTAGGTAACCCATTTTCTTTTAATAGACTTTTATATACAAAAAAAGATAACATTAAGTTAAGTCTCATCTTTATTCAATTTATATTTTATAAATATTCCTCTAAATCAACAACTATTTTATAAACCATAGTCATTGGATTATTTTCTGATGGTTTCTTTATTTTATTATTTAATAATTCCAAGTTTTTGCTATTTGCTATTGCCCTAGTTAATCCGTTATTTTTTGATACTTTCTCAAAAATTTTATCATCATTTTTTTCATAATTTCCAAGTTTATTTTTTTGAAATTCCTTATCTAAATACACAAATATATCATCTTTCGAAACATAATTAATTACTTTTCTAAAATGCAAAAGTAACCATAATTCAAAATTAGGATTTGACCAAGCAACATTATAAGAACAATTTTCAATTGCTTTATCAAATTGTTCATCACTATAATCATCTTTATCAAATACAATCCAAACCTTACCATACTTTTTATTTGAATAATTGACAAATTGACTAGTATACCTTACTAAATCTGTAGTATTTTTCCCTGTCCCCTTTACTTCTATATCAGGAAGCAAAACATCAACCTTATTTCCATACTTTTCATTTATTTTTTTCTTTAAACCATTAAAATAATTAGGTTCTGTTTTCCTTCCTTCACATACAATCAAATAATTTGCTGGTGCCAGTTTTCTGCTATTTACTCTACTCTTTCTAAAATATTCTCTATTTCTCATATATTTCAAACTCTTTCAATACTGGAATAGCACCATATCTCCCAGTTAAATAATCTTTATTATAAGTAGCATCATTTCTAACTTTTTTTATATTTCCATTATCACCTTCTATAATATAATCTGATAACGAATATAATTCTGAAACACCATTTTCATCTTTTTCAACAAACCAAATTTCATCTCTTCTAAATATTTCTTTATTTAAATTAACAGTATCATGTGTTGAATAAATCAACTGTCCATTTCCTACATTTTTATCAGGATTATGAAATAAATTAATAATATATCTAGTTAATAACGGATGAAGTTTAGCATCTAATTCATCAATAAACAAAATCGTTCCATTTGATAAAGCATCCATTAAAAAATCAAATAAATGTAACATTTTTAACGTACCATTCGATTCCAGTTCCAATGGCAAAGATGTTTTCGTATTTTTTTCTCCATGATGAACCAATTCAACTTTTACAACACCATTTGTATTTTTTAACTCTTCAATAGAATTTGGAGTTGTATTTATAGATTCAATCGTTGCATCAAATGTTTGAATAAATTTCAATAATTCCTCCTTATATTTTGAATCTTCTATAACTCTAGTAGAAATTTTACTATTAAGATTGTTTTCTATACTAGGATTTCCCAAATTCAAATAATATGCACGAATAAACCATTCATATACATTTTTAAAATCTTCATTTTTATTATCTATTCTAGTAAAAGCATTTAAAACTAAAGTTTTTTCATTCAAATTAGCATTTTCCAATAACTTATTTTTTCCATTTCCTACTCGAATACAATTATTATCCCTTTCAAATATTGGATAAAATTTATTCTTATTTTTTTCAAATAACCACTCAGAAGAAATATTATCATGAAGTATTTCAAAACCATATTTATAAATTTTATTATTTTTAGCAAGAATCTCTACCTCAAAACCAATAGGCTTATTATTAATCATAAACGTATAAACATTATCCTCATTAAGATTAACTCCCACTCTAGAATCATCACTAATTAATACTTTCCTTTTCATATAAGAAAAAGCTTCTAATACATTTGTTTTTCCACTAGCATTTGCTCCATAAATAGCCCCTACCTTTAAATATTCTCCATAATCAGTTTTAACAACATTATAATCATGTTCCTTTAAAGAAGTTGCTTCCATATCTAAACAATTTTCATTTTTAAATGACTTAAAATTTTTAAAATTAAATCTTATTAACATTTGCCCTGCCCTCCTTTAGCCATATTATATTCCATTTCAATAAAAATATCAACATTTTTGAGAAATTTTCTCATTTTGCATAAATCTTATCAAAAAATAAATTTTATATTTTCTAAATATTATGAAAAATAACATTATATTATTTACATAACAATAAAACTATCAGCATTCTCTATTTCAAACTCTGCTATTTTCATCACCTCCAAAAAAAGAATTATCTATACAGATAACTCTCTAAAAATATCATTACACGAATTACACAATAATTGGCCACAAATTAATAAATTCCATCTAGAACTAAATAGTATTTTAAGTATATTTTTATTAAACAAAAACATACATAAAAGCTTTAAAAAATAAAGATTTCTTAACTAAAAAAATTCTAAGATACAAAGTACTCAACGCGATTATCTGGAAACAATTCTTTCAATTCGGAATACAATTGACCAGCCAAAGTTTTGTTATGAGCAAGAACCAAAGTTGGCTTCTGAACTTCATTGATAACATTAGCAATTGTAAATGTCTTTCCAGTACCCGTTGCACCTAGTAAAACCTGCTCTTTACGTCCATTTTTAATCCAACTAACTAACTCTTTTATTGCCTCAGGTTGATCCCCATTTGGCTGATATTTTGATACCAATTTAAACATGTGGCCACCTCCAAAAATCGCACTATCAGAAAGTAGCTTCGTGTAAGAATTCGTGTAATTTTTCCACAATTTTAAGAGAGTTTTTCCATTACACGAATCAAATCTTAAACGAACCACTTGGCTAACAGCAAAAAAAATAAAATAACATCTAGGTTAATTATAGCAAAAAAGACTGAAAATTATTTAAATGAATCAATTTTTGCAAATTCGTATAATTATTTTCAGAATTTTTTTTACTAATTACTTAAAAAACTCAATTATCTATCTAAATCAATAAACCAAAAGCAACAACTCTATCTTTATTGTAAGATAAAACGTATTCACCTTTTCCCAAAATAAAAAGATAGTTCATAAAATTTAAAGAACTACCTTTTATTTCTAATAATACCTAATTCATCTTTCAAACATCTTCTTTAACAAAAAGATAAAAGAAACCTAAGTATTATTTTGTAATTATAAAATAAGCATAGCTAAAGTTAAAATAACAATATTTGCCAATGCAATACAAACAAGTACTTTAAATACCCATTTTAACCAAGTAGTATATTCTACCTTAGCAAGTGCAAGTCCCCCCATAATCGCTCCACAAGTAGGAGTAAATAAATTAACCAATCCATTAGCAGCTACCATTTCCATAATTGTAGTCTCAACACTATAACCAACTTGATGGGCAAGTGGTGCCATAATTGGTGAAGATAATGTTGCAAGACCACTACTAGAAGGAACTAAAACAGACAATCCAACATGGAAAATATAATTCAATGGAGCAAAAATGACTCTAGGTACTCTTGCTAAAACAGTAGAAATATTACAAATTAAATAATTATCCAAATAAGTTTGACTCATCAAAACAGATGCTCCACGAGCAAGCGCAATAATTAAAATAACACCAACCATATCATCTGCACCATCAATTAACTTATCCACAATTTCATGTTCAGGCATTTTATTTACAATAGCAATAACAATAGCCATCAATAAAAACCATAACGTAGCTTCTTGGAAATACCATTGCCCCAAAGGACAACCAGCTAGCCAAGATAAGCCAATAATTTTAGAATCTGCAAAAAAAGTAATGCCAAAATCTTCCCAAGGGATAAAACTAATAATCATCACAACAAAAGTTAAAGCAAAAAGAATTAATGTTAACTTTTGTCTACCACTTAATTGAACATTTTTCCTACCAATTCCCTCATCTCCATATACTGCCTCCATATTTTTTTGTTCTTGCAGACTAAGAATCGTTGATCCTTTCTTTTGAATCACTTTCTTAGCATAAGACATAACAAATAAAATAGAAATAACTAAAGTTGTAATCCATAAAACCGCACCAAGACCAATGATAATTCCTTGATTAATAACAACATCAGCAGGTAAAATAGCCTTAGCCGCATCAACCGCAACACCAACAGCAAAAGGATTAACCGTTGAACCAAGGACACCTGAACCCGCACCCAATAAAACGATCGCGGAAGAGACAACCGTATCCATTCCAGCCGCCACCATCGCTGCCGCTAACAAAGCATAAAATCCAACTGTTTCTTCAAGCATACCATAAGTTGTACCACCAATCGAAAATAAAATCATCAAAATAGGAATCAAAACCAATTCATGTCCGTGTAACTTCTTAATCAAAACTTGAATTCCCGTCTCAATAGAATTTGTGGAATTCACAATTTTCAAAAATGCCCCCAAGATAAGAACAAACACACAAATATCAATCGCATCGCCAAATCCTTTAATCGGTGCTAACAACGCTTGAGAAAATGTTGCACCAACAACACCACTACCATTAACAATATTATCTTCGATAAATTGAGCCTTCGGCAAAAGATGTGTTGCCACGGCAAGCAAACAAATTAAAATTAAAATAATAGTAAAAGCACTCAAAGAAAACGATATTCGTTTCTTTGGCTTTTCTTCCTGAAGACTCTCCTTATAAATAACCGTTCCGGTTTCTCCAGCCATTGCTTTTTTAGCTTTTTCTAAAGAAGTAATAATAGCTTTCTTCCCCGTTTCGGAAACAAAAGCACACGCCGCCTCAACTTTGGGAAGCATACTTCCTTCGCCAAATTCTTCATTTCGAATACCAACTCTCGCTTCCGCAAGGGATAACTTTGACAATTTCTTTTCATTTTTCTGATTAAAATGAAGCGACACCTTCTCGACAGAAGTCAAAATCAATAACTGATCGGCAGCAATCTCTTTGGCAAGTAAAGCACTAGTACGATCTTTATCAATAACAGCATCAATACCTTCATACCCGTCTTTCTTCGTCATCACAACAGGAATACCTCCACCACCACAGGCAATAACAATAGTACCGTCATTCACCAATTTTTCAATCGTACTCAATTCTAATATCTTTTTCGGCATCGGCGAAGCAACTACTTTTCGGTATCCACGGCCAGAATCTTCTTTATAAATACAATGATCAATCTGACTCCTCTTCTCCGCTTCCTTTTTTGTCAAAAACTCACCAATCGGTTTTGTTGGATTTTTAAAAGCCAAATCTTTAGGATCAACTTCTACTTGAGTAACCACTGTAACAACACTTTTATCAATCCCTCTCGCATTCAACTCATCCTTCAAAGATTGCTGCAATTGATACCCAATATATCCCTGAGACATCGCCCCACTTTCGGCAAATGGCATTTTATCTTCCTTCATAGAATCATAAATCATACCCACTTGTGGTCCATTACCATGTGTAATAACAATTTGATTGCCCCCCTCAACCAAATCAACAATATGTTTTACCGTCTTTTCAATTAAATCATGTTGCTCTTGAGGATTTTTTCCTAACGCATTTCCTCCTAGCGCAATAACAATTTTACTCATTTCTTCAACGTCTCCAACATTACAGCTTTAATTGTGTGTAATCGATTTTCAGCCTCTTCAAAAACGCGAGACTGCTTAGATTCAAACACCTCATCTGTAACTTCCATTTCTTTTATTCCAAATTTTTCCTCGATTTGCTTTCCAATCGTCGTCTCGTTATTATGAAACGAAGGCAAACAATGCAAAAAAATTGCTTCAGGACGAGCATTCTTCATAACCTTAGCATTAACCTGATAAGGACTTAATAACCGAATTCTCTCTTCCCATAATTCCAATGGTTCCCCCATTGAAACCCACACGTCAGTATAAATAACATCAGCATTCTTAGTACCTTCCATAATATCTTCCGTCATTTCAATTTTAGCGCCATTCTCAAGGGCAATTTCCTGACACTTTTCCGTAAGTTCTGAAACCGGCCATAGCGCCCGAGGAGCACAACAAACAAAATGCATTCCTAACTTTGAACAAATCACCATCAAAGAATTTCCAACATTATTCCTTGCATCACCACAAAAAACTAGTTTTCGCCCCTTCAAACTTCCAAACTCTTCTTGAACCGTCATAATATCCGCAAGCATTTGTGTCGGATGAAACTCATTCGTAAGCCCATTCCATACCGGAACCGAACTATATTTCGCTAAAGCCTCAACAATTTCTTGATCATATCCTCGATACTCTATACCATCATACATTCTAGAAAGAACACGAGCAGTATCCTCAATCGTCTCTTTTTTTCCAAGCTGAGAACCTGTTGGTCCCAAATAAGTAGCTTCCATCCCTAAATCATGAGCACCAGCTTCAAAAGCACACCGAGTCCTTGTTGAATCCTTCTCAAAAATCATAGCAATTTGTTTCCCTTTCAGATAACGATGAGATTCTCCATTTCTCTTCTGCTTTTTTAAAGTCTTTGCAACATCCAACAAATGTCGAATTTCAATAGGAGTAAAATCAAGCAACTTTAAAAAATCTCTCTCTCTTAAATCTACCATTCTACATCCTCCCGAACTAAAGGCATCGACATACAACGAGGCCCTCCACGACCACGACCAAGTTCCGAACCATGAACTTCAATAACTTTCAAACCAGCTCGACGAAGTGTATCATTCGTAACATTGTTCCTATCATATACAACAACAACACCAGGAGCAATACATAAAGTATTTGAACCATCATTCCATTGTTCCCTCTCAGAAGCAACTTTATCTCCACCAGCACAAGGAATCAAAGTAACCGGATGATGCAAATAATGTTCAAGAATTTCCTTCAAACTTCCCTTAACTTCCTTTACATTCAAATCTTCAAAAGTAGTCGGATCAAATCCCTCTGTAATTTCAAAAACTTGCAACGTACTAGAAATTCCTGGATGATAAGTAAATGTATATTTATCAATCTGCGTAAATACTGTATCTAAATGCATAAAAGCACGAGACACAGGAATATTAAAGGCCAAAATAGTTTCGATCTTACATCTTGGATCTCGAAAAAAGTTTTTCGCCAACTGATCAATCGCCGCTGGTTCAGTCCTTTGAGAAATACCAATTGCAACAATTTTATCCGTAATATTCAAAAAATCACCACCCTCAGTATGCCAATGATAACTCCGATCATAATACAAAGGGCATTCTCTAAAATCAGGATGATAACGAAAAACATACTCTGCATAAATACATTCACGATTCCTTGTTACAGAATACATATGATTCAAGTTAGCGCCTCTTCCCACACTAGCAAAATTATCTCTTGTAAAATATAAATTAGGCATTGGTGGAGCAATAAACTTCTCAGGCTCTTCTACCAAATCCACAAGAGTTTTCTCCACATCTCTTTTTCTTTTAGGAATATCCCGAATCTGAATTCCCTCCATTGTCTTTAAAACTAACTTTTTAGGATCCTTAATATTATCTAAATAATTATACGTTAGTGTACTATACTTAATCGTAGTAATTCCCGCTTCGTAAATAAACTGCTTAATAAATTTATCCCGAATTTCCTCACTACTCCCAATAACTTCACTAACCAAATCCTCCAAATAAACCACTTCAATTCCATTGTCAATTAAAGCTTGTGCAAACGCATCATGTTCCGCTTGTGCATCTTTTAAATATGGAATATCATCAAACAAAAGTTCACTCAACGTATCAGGAGTCAAATTTAATAACTCATTTCCAGGACGATGAAGTAAAACTTTTTTCAATTTTCCAATTTCACTTGTCACATAAATACTACTCACTCTTTTCCTCTCCTTTTCATCTATATTGATAATAAGCCTCCCCTATTATCTATTCTAATTATAACAGATTAAAATTTTAAGTAAACACCTTTTCCCTTTTTTCTAAAATAAAATCATCAACAACAATGTTTAAAAAATACTTCTAAAGCCCACCAAAAATCTAAAAACTTTTCTAAAATAAATTTTTCCATCATAAAGTCAACTTTTCCTAACAAAGAAAAAAATCACGCAAAAAAAATACTCATTCAATAGACAAATACTACAACAATTTTATTAGGAAAAAAATATTTTCTAAATTGAATAAACTAGGTATTAATAATACATTTTTAATAACCATTAACATAAACTATAATGAAATTAATAATAAAGGGGTGGAGAAAATTGAATAATAAAGAATGTCAAAATACCTGCGATAACTGCATCGCCGACATCCTAAAAGTTATACTAATTCTTCAACAAAGTGCAAATCAATCAGACTCTTGCCTGGAAACCTGTGATCGTGGATTCTTAGGACAACAATGTTGTCCATCATGCTATAACACTAGACCCATTGTCTTATACACTTGTGGCGCAAATAGTACCCCACTAAGTATTCCCATTAGCAAAACACCAAATGAAGCAACAACTTCTAACATCTTTAGAGTAGAAAAATTAGATGAATGTTGCGCAACTTGTCGAGTATTAATCGCTAATGACAATAGCACTTATACCAGTACCAATTCCTTTTTTACCATTAATCTAAACTGCGTATGCTGCATTCGTTGCCTAGATGACACTTTCATTGAAGGAGTATAACCAAAAGACCGTCAGTTTTTTAATTTCCTGACGGTCTTTTTTTTGTCCGTTGATGTTCAATTTTCTCCTTATAAGAAACACTCTCAATACATACACGCTCCGCAAGTCCAAGAGCCAAAAACAAACTAATAACGTAACTACCACCATAACTCAAAAAAGGAAGGGGTACACCCGTTAACGGACCTATTCCCATTACACCAATTAAATTAATAGAAACATGCAAAAACAAATACACACAAACACCATAAGCCAAAATAGATCCTTGTAAATTAACCGCTCGTCTCGCAATTCGATATAAACGATAGATCACAAAAAGATAACAAAAAACAATCAAAACACCAACCCAAGCTCCCCATTCCTCAACAATAATAGGGAAAATAAAATCCGTATAAGACTCTGGTAAGTATAAATACTTCTGCGTACTTTTTCCAATTCCTTGCCCAGTAACACCACCATTTTTAAAAGCAATAAAACTATTACACAATTGATAACCAGATTCATCTTGATAACGCAAACACGGATCCTTAAAATTAAACCGTTCCAACTGATAAGATTTAAGAAAATACTTTGCACCAATCCCTAAAACAATCCCACCTACTAAAAATCCACAAACAAGAACAAAAGAAATCCGACGAGATAACTTCCGTGGAATCGGCAATGCCATAAAAATCAAAAAAGTAATCCCTGCAATAATCAAAGCTGTCCCTAAATCAGGCTGAATAGCAACTAGAAAGAAAATAATAAAAACAAAAAACAAGGGACGAACCAATACAGAAAAACGATCAAATTCTTCTTTATGTTTTTCATAATAAGCGGCTAAAAATAAAATCACAACAACTTTCGCAAATTCACTAGGCTGAATAGAAATACCCCCCACCTTAAACCAACTTTGTGCACTATTAGCAACATAACCATAAGCATTTAAAATACCAAGCACACCAATTACTCCAATTAAGAAAAAGTAAGTAATCCCTCGATAAACTTTGGTAGGAATATGAATAACAAAAAGAAAAAGAATGAACCCTATCCCCACAAATAAAGCCTGTCGATAAAAATAATGATATGGCCCATAACCATAACGCATATAACTTTCCATACTAGAAGCACTAAGAACCATAACAAACCCAAAAACAAAAAAAGCAATAATCATAAACAGAAGTGGCTTATCTAATTTAGAAAATACTCGTCCCATATCTATCATCCTCATCTTTATGATAACATAAAATAAGTATTTTACCAAAAAAATTTAGTACCACTTGACAAATCGGTTGACAAAAAATTTAGAGAAATTTAATAAGAAAAAAATCACATCTAAAAATTTAGGTGCAATTTCATCTTACTTTATAACGCCATGAAATCAATTAACAAATAGAAAAAGTCATCGATTCCGCTTCTTGGTATCGCTTACTGCATACTGATTTTTTACAGAAGAAAAACACTGCGTTATCATTTCATTTTTATCCTTATCCTCACGATCAGCAAACAGCAAATGAACAAAAACAGTAACATATAACTTTGCATAACACTGTTGAATCAAATCTTTTTCACAGCAAACCTCTTCTCGTGCTAAAACTCGAATCATCTCTTCATCCATAAAATCAAGCAACGAAAATGATTGAAAAAGCGAAACACCCTCCTGACAAGCAACTTCTAACAACAAATCCAATTTTTTCTTATTTTTTAAAATAACATCTTGAATCATCAAAAGAATTAGTTTTTTTTCCTCATGATGGATATCCAATTGATATTGCTCTAAGATTTCGTCAACCCGATAATCTAAAGAAGTTACAGAATTACCTTTTTCTCTCTTTTTAAATAAGTCTAACATTTTATCCCCCTACGCCAAGGTTACCCCCTTGTTTATGTAGGAAGTATTCTATAATAAAAAAAGAGGAATGTCAATAGAATGTTTAAAATTAAACTTCTTTATTCCACAATTTCATTATCTAAAAATTTAATATCTAAAAACTTTCGACTCGCTAAAAAATCACACATATGAACAAATCGTTGTTCTGCCGTTCTAGGTTTAGGTAATACCTCTTTTTTATGATAATTATCATAAGTCCATTCCCCCATATGAGACTCTATCATCGAACATACTTTACGTAAATCATCTACATCCATTGATACTTTATCCTTATTTTCCATAATTAACTTAGAAGCAAGCAACGGATGATCAAATTTAGTATACTGGCTATGTTCCATTCCACTTTTCACACCATCATGTAAGGTTAGTGCAATAATAATTAAATCTTTATCATGCAAACTAAATTTAGAACCAACCGTGTTATTATTAAGAAGTTCATTGGCAATTCGAACCGCAGCCTTCGTATGACGAACAAGCCCACCATCCCCTAAAGAAAATGCAGGATGATATTTTCCCGTAGAACTAGCAGGAACCTCAAAAAAATAATCAGGAAGTAATCCAATCAATACTTTCAAATCTTCTCTCAAAGTACTATCTTTAACATAATTTATCTCTGTTTTAAAAACGGCTATCTTATCTGTTTTTTTCATTATCTAACATCTCCTACTTCTATTTCATTATATTTACATCAACTTTTTGATAAGGAATTTCTATTCCTTCCTGGTCAAACCTAAGCTTAATTAACTTAAGTACTTGCCTTTTTATTCCTACATGTTGCATTGCGGCACAATCTATCATAACAGCATAATTAACACTACTATCTGCAAATTCATCAACACCCAAAAGTTCCATTGTATAAACATGCTTCATCTTTACAACCTCTTTTTTGATTTCTTCTAAAACACTCTCTAAATGCTCTATCTTAGTATCATAAGAAACAGGAATCATTAATACTAACTTTGTATGGTTTAAATTAAAATTAACGACCTTATTAAAAGAAGAATTGGATAAAATCATTACTTCTCCCGTATAAGCCTTAACCTTTGTTGTCTTTAACCCAAGAGAAATTACCTCTCCCTTAAATCCATTAATTTCAACCCAGTCCCCAACAGCATAGGCATTATCAAAAATAATAAAAATTCCCGCTAAAAAATCTTTAACAATATCTTGAAAACCAAGACCAACAACGACACCAGCAACTCCCAAAGAAGCAATAATACTAGTGGTATTAATTCCATATAAATTAAGAATTAAAATAATCACAATAATGGCAATAACATACTTAATAATATTCTTAATTAAATTAACAACCGTAACCTTTCTCTTATCAATCCCGCTCCCTTTTCCAACATGCTTAATATTAATTCGACTAAGATCAGTAATAACCTTAGCAATAATCATATAAATCAAAACACCAACACCAATATAAATAATTGGCATAAAAAATCTCTCACTTTGAATAAATTTACTCATTAAAGCCTCCTTTAAATCAATTACTTAAAATTTTCTCTAAATTAAGTATTATGCCTCAAGAAAAAATACCTCATACCACTTCAAGAAACTATATATTGCCCACACCTTACGATAATTATCTTGCTTTCCACTCTTATGCTCATCAAGTAATTTCATAATATAATCTTGATTAAATAATTCACTTGCAATATCTAGAGAAAATGCTCTCTTTATCTCATTATAAAAATCATCTTCCCGAATCCATTCCCGAATAGGTACTGGGAAACCTAACTTCTTTTTATTATAACTCTCATTAGGAATATCTCTTTTAGCAGCATCCCTTAAACTAGCCTTTGTCCTCTTATCCCTAATTTTATAACTAGGAAGAAGAGAAGAAGCTACTTTAAACACTTCTACATCTGTAAAAGGAACCCTAGACTCAATCGAAAAAGCCATCGTCATTTTATCTACAATCAACAAAATATTATCGCTAAGCCAGTAACGAATATCAATCGCTAACTTCTTATTTAAGTCACTCTCATTCTTATACTCTAAATAAGTATCCCGAACAATCTCTTTATTTGGTAAATAATCCCGAAACTTTAAAACATCCTGAAGCTCATCATCATAAAAATTCCGATTAATACTAACATAACTCTCCTCCAAAGACTTACCACGTCTAATTAAATATCTCGTATAACGATTCTTGGGAAGTATTTTACAAACACTAGCTATCATTCTTCGAAGAAATAAAGGAGCCTTTGTATAAGGATGATCATCATAACTATTATATCCACCAAAGAATTCATCTGCCCCTTCACCAGATAAAACAACACGAACATCTTGACTAGCCAATTTAGATAAAAAATATACCGCAATACTACAAGCATCCGTCGTAGGCTCGTCCATATGATAATAAACATCATCTAAAGCCTGCATATACTCTTCCTTACTAATTTTACTAGAAATATTCGTAATTCCAAGACGATTCGTCAAATCCTTAGCATAATCAATTTCACTATATCGTCGATTCTCATAGCCAACCGTATAAGTCTTATCCGGCCTTGCCATACTAACCAAATAAGAAGAATCTATCCCACTTGATAAAAAGGAACCCACTTCAACATCACTAATCAAATGATGCTCTACACTATCATGCATAACCTGACTAATCTCATTAACCATCTCTTCATAAGACTTATCTGTTTTAGAAAATGATAATGTAAAATACTTAACAATCTTCTTTTCCATCGTTTTTGTTGAAAAAATCATATAATGACCAGGCTCTAACTTATAGACATCTTTAAAGAAAGTCTTCTCTCCCGGAGTAAAACTAAACGTCAAATAAGCGCCTAACATCTCTTTATTCAATTCCTTATGAAAGAAAGGAATCTCTAAAAAACTTTTAATCTCTGATGAAAACAAAAATCCATCATCATTTTGATAATAATAAAGAGGCTTAATCCCAAAATGATCTCTTGCAATAAATAACTCATCTTTATTTTTATCATAAATACAAAAAGCAAACATTCCTCTTAATTTATTTAATAAATCATAGCCCCATTCTTCATAGCCATGGACAAGTACTTCCGTATCACTATTGGTCTTAAATTCATGATTTCCTAAGTTTTTCTTTAACTCTTGATAATTATAAATTTCTCCATTAAACATAACCAAAATACTCTTATCCTCGTTATAAATTGGTTGATTTCCTCCACCAATATCAATAATAGAAAGTCTCCTCTGCCCTAAAGCAACATCTCCAGAGACAAACTTTCCTTCAGCATTAGGGCCACGATGAATAATTCTGTCGTTCATTTTCTTAATTAATTTCTCTTTATCAGAAATCTTACTAACAATACCATTTATTCCACACATATCTCTACCTTACTTTCTACCACCATCAACCACAATAACCGCCCCATTAATATAACTAGCCTTCTCGCTAGATAAGAAATAAATCACTTCCGCAATCTCAACAGGATGAGCAAATCGATTCAATACAATTTTTTTCTCCTCATCTTGAATATACTCTTTATCCAATAAAGCATTCATTGGTGTATCAACCCAACCAGGAGCAACGGCATTAACACGAATATCAGGACCTAAAGCAACAGCTAAATCTTTCGTTAAAATATGAAGTCCTGCCTTAGAAGTATCATAGTCCATACTATAACTATAATTAGAATCAATGCCATTTGTACTTCCTACATTAACAATCGTCCCCCCTCGAACTAAATCTGCTAAACATTTAACAATTCGAAAAGGCCCAATTAAATTAGTATTAAGAACCTCCATAAAATCTTTCTCTGTTTTATCACAAAATAAACTATCCCGAGCAATCCCCGCATTATTTACAATCACATCAATTTTATCATAGTCCTTCGTAATCTCAGCTTTTAATCTTTTAATATCCTCATCTTGACAAACATCCACCTGATAAGCAAAAACATGAACCCCATACTCTTCTTGCAACTCTTGAGAAAGATGAAGAGCCCGATTAGTATTTTTCAAATAAGTAAAAATTACATCATACCCCCTCTTCGCATACAATCGAACGCACGCTTCCCCGATTCCAGAACTTCCTCCAGTAATCAAAACAACCTTATCCATTTTCATCAACCTTTTTAATTTTATCAGTAGGAATAGCCTGGATTTCTTCTACCTTACCAATGTTTTGATATAAATAACTAACCTTACATTCCGTATAAGAAAGAGAAAGTTCCTTTAAAAGAGGTGCATAATCAACTTCTACTTTAATCTTCCCATCTTCTTCACTCACTTGAAAAGTAATTTCATCATCGCCCTGATAAGTCTTAATCATATCTCTTACCTTCAAATGATATTCATATTCCTTCTTTCCGCTAGAATAATTCGTTACATGGTCTAAACTAGCATTCTCTAAAAAATTCTTCATTCCACCTTTAGTAACATACTCCGCCTTAATGATAGAATAAACATCTTCTTCCAAAACTTCCTGATAAGTATTCTCATCAACAACAAAATAATACTGATCTGCCTCTTTCCGATAATGCAAAGTATTTCCCTGATAAATTCGATCAATCGTTAGTCGATTCAAATTAGAAATACCAAAATAACGTACCTCATCACTAACGATATTTTCTCCATCTTTTTTTTTCGTTACAATATTGACTTCATACTCATAATTATTGCCAATCTTATCCAACCATTCACCTAATTTTGCATTTTCTTTTTCCGTATCCCGAATTGGCGTAACCGTATTGGTAAGAGGCTTAGAAGGACTACTTAACTCTGCAATATTTAAATAAATAATTAAAACAAGAAGAAACACTCCCCAACCAATTAACTGTATTTTTGCCTTATATTTAGAATCTGTCTTATATTTTTCTAAAAAAGATAACTCAGTATTTTCCTTTTTTTCATCACTAACTACCTTCTCTTTATTCTTTTTCACAATTTAACACCTTACCTAACAATTCATTATGATTAACACCATTTAAAAAATTCTTTACCAAACACCGCTTTTTTCCTTCTAATCCAATATCCAAAAACTTGATTGCACCAGCACCACACAAAACCGTAAAAGAATCACTAGATACCGAAACAATCTCTCCCGGCACTCCTTTATACTCATGCCTATCTATCTTAGCTTGATATACTTTCATTCTCTTAGAATGAAGAAAACAATAAGCACCAGGAACAGGACTAAGACCACGAATCAAATTATATACATCCTGATTACTTTTATTGAAATCTATTCTTTCATCTTCCTTACTTACATTAAGAGCAAAAGTAACTTTTTCCTCATCTTGCTTCGTATAAACAGCTGTACCATCTACGATTGTAGGAATCGTCTCTAATAATAAATCTCTTCCTAAATAAGATAACCTCTCATATAAAGATTCTAGATTTTCATCATCTTCTATCGAAGTACTCCTCATACGAATAATATCTCCGGCATCCATTTTTAAACTAGTCTTCATAATCGTAACACCAGTAACTTTATCCCCATGAATAAGAGCCCAATGAATAGGCGCCCCACCTCGGTAACTAGGAAGAAGTGAACCATGAACATTAATACATCCATACTTAGGATAATCAATGATTTCTTTAGGAATAAATTGCCCATAAGCACAAGTCACAATCATATCAGGTTTCATCGCTAAAATACGCGCATAATCTTCACGAATGTTTTCCGGTTGAAACACAGAAATTCCATTTTCCAAAGCAATAACCTTCGTATCAGGCATAATAACCTCACCATGGCGATTTTTCTTTCTATCCGGTTGACACACCACCATTACTACCTCATAATTTTGAATTAACCCTTCTAAAACAGGAACAGCAAACGAAGGAGTCCCCATAAAAACAATCCTTAAATTTTTCTTATCACCAAAAGATATCGTGTAATCTCCAATCTCTAAAGTATCTTGAAACCTCTCATCACTCTTTCGATAACTCGCCATCTTATCACCTAACTTTCAAGTAAAATTATACCAAAAAAAAAAGAAAAATAATAGCATTTTTCTTAATTACTACGAATTCTAGCAATATAACGATTTACATTACCAGCCCATGCTGGGTTCTCCGCATATTTAGGATTCATGGTCTCGGCTGTCGTTAAACCATACGCTACATAATTTCTACTAATATTATCAATAAAAGCACGAATACCATCATCTAGCGTATTAAAGTAGCCATAACTTCCACAACCAGAGCCTTTCATTCCTCCTACATTATTACAAGACTTAACTAAATTACTGCAATTCCAATTACAACCAGTCTCCTCTAAAGAAATTGCCGCTGCTAAATAAGGGTCAACACCTTTTTCTAAAGAATAAGATGCATACAAGTAACCTTTACCAGATAACTCATTTTTAAATGAACGTTCGATTTTGCTTGCTAACTCGTCCATTGTAAGTCCCTCATACACAACAGCAGGTTCATTTACAACCTCTGCCTTAGCCTCTTCTGTCTGCACTTCATTAACAGTATTTGTTAGTGTACTAGTATTATTATCCTCTGTCTTTTCTTCTGCTGTTTTCACTTCTTCTTCACTCACTTGATTATTTGTATCTACCTCAATAACTTTTAAGTCATTATCAATCTTTCCATCTGCTTTACTATCCGCTAAAGTAACCATTCTTGTAAACATATTATGTTGCTTATCGCGACCATCAAATAATAAAGTGACTAAGAACAAAAGTAAAGTACTTAATAATACTACTAATACTTTCTTTTTAAACATATTTTATACCTCCATTTTTTTGGCAAGCGAGATATATCATAACATAAATGTCCCTAATTGTCAAATTTACACAAACAATTGTTTGCATAGCAAGTATAAAATACTTCATTTTATTTTCCTTACAATAATATAAATCTATCTAATTTTTATTTACAAAACAATATTTACCCCTTAAAATAATCTATGGTGATGAAAATGTTTAAATACTCATTAGATAATAAAAGATATCATACTCTAAATTATCACAACCAAGAAAAATATCATTCTAAAGTCATAAAAATAAGCCTAAATGCAGGATTTACCTGCCCCAATATTGATGGAAAAGTAGGCTATGGCGGCTGCATTTACTGTTCTAAATCTGGAAGTGGAGATTTTGGCGGAGATATCAAAAAAGACTTAAGTACTCAATTTGATGAAATAAAAGAAAAACTTTCTAAAAAATGGCCAGAAGGAAAATATATTCCATACTTTCAAGCCCATACCAATACCTATGCCCCACTTCACGTTTTAAAAGAAAAATATGAAAGTGTTCTAAATAAAGAAAACGTAGTAGGAATTGCAATTGCAACAAGACCAGATGCCATCGAAGAAGATGTCTTAGATTATCTAGAAGAATTAAATAAAAGAACAAACGTAACCATCGAACTAGGACTCCAAACCATCCACGAAAAAACAGCAAAATTAATTAATAGATGTCATAGCCTATCACAATTTGAAAAAATGGTAAAAGAATTAAAAAAACGAAATATAGAAGTTGTTGTTCATATCATTAATGGCCTACCTTACGAAACAAAAAAAATGATGGTAGATACCGTAAAATACTTAAATCATCTAAATATCGACGGAATAAAAATTCATATGCTAAATATCGTAAAAGATACTGCTTTAGCAACTTTATATCAGGAGAAGAAATTTAAAGTATTATCTAAAGAAGAATACATTGATATTGTAATTACCCAATTAGAGTATTTACGTCCAGAAATCGTTATTCACCGGATTACTTCTGACCCTGACCCTAAAAACTTAATCGAACCAACTTGGCTTATAAAAAAATTTTGTGTCTTAAATGATATCGATAAAGAAATGAAAAAAAGAAATACTTATCAAGGCAAAAAATTAGAGAACAATCTCTAATTTTTTTAATCAAATGTTGCACTAATTTCATTTCCTTCTGCTGTTATAAAAGTGACTTCTCCTTGATAAGCAAGCTGCATACCTTGTAAATAGTCTTGGGCTTCTCCATTATCGTATACCCAAACCATAATATAAAATTCTCTTGTTCTTCCAACATCTCCTCCTATTTTTTCATTTGATACTACTAAACAATTATAATCTTCGTTTCTTTTAGGAGAAGTTTCTTTATCCGTAACACGAACTCCTGTTTTGATATAATTACTCTCATCAAAATCTTCCTTTGTAAAATCTTCTGGAGTAAATTTAGTATAAAAGTTTTCTTTATCATCTGTATAAACATTAGCAATTCTTGTTTCTAATCTTTCATCCTTTGGTGTCATAAAGACATATCCATCTAAGAACATAACTGTATCACTATCCGAATGAACTGTAATTTTATATAACTGACATCCAGCATTATTATTATCATCATGACACTTATTACTTGCTGCTTTAGGAGCTTGGTTATTCTTCATTGGGACAAGTCCATAGGCCATATCTATTGTAGTAACTTTATCTACGCTAAGTCCAAAGCTTACTGTTGCAGCATCTCCTTTTACTGTGTTATCGTCGCTAGCTTTTGCCGTAAAATAAGCATAAGTAGCTCCTACAACTAACATTACTAATAAAAGACAACCAACTAAAAAATATATCATTTTTTTATCTACCTTTTTCAAAATATATCACCCTTATTCTCTATTAGTATTTTACCAAAATGCAAAAAAAAAAGCAATATTACTATTGCCTTTTTAATACTATTCTCCTGTTGTTGCTTTATCAGATTTAACAGCAGCATAATTAGAGAATGTAGCAGTAACCTCACTACCTTGTGCAGATACAAATGTTACTGTTCCTTTAAAGAATTTAAGACTTGCATCAGTTTCTCCACTTCCAGTAGTTACACCTGTTTGACCAGCAGTTTGGTTTCTACCAGTTTCAGTTAACCATACTACAATATAGTAAACTTGTCCATCAGTATAAGTCTTTGAACTATCACTATCAGCGGCAGTAGGTACAGCACCAGTTCTTGATTCAGTTGTTTCCTTAGGGTCAATTCTTTGGTTAAATACTAATGCAGAGGTTGCATCATGGGTACGATCAAATGATTCTGTTGCCTCTTCAACACCTGGATTTTGTAATACGTGATCACTTACACGAATATAGTTTTTATCAATAATGTCATAACTATTTCCTTGGTAAGTTCCTTTACTTGTTACAGCAGAAAAAGTTGTTAATATTTGAGCCTTATTAAGTCCACTTGTTGCATTTACAGCACCTTCTCTTAAATCAACAGCTGTCCAATCATTATCAATACCAGCAGTTCCACCAGATGCAGCAGTTGTTGCTCTTGTTGTTGTTTTACCAACTGTAGTACATCCAGTTAATTGATTATCAGTTCCAGTACAAAATACTTGTGCCCATCTCATTGTTGTTTTATTTGTAGTTGTTGCTGTATAGTCTGGAATAGGCTTATCTTCAGTTGCACTATCACTACCACCTTGTAATGCTACATATCCATCTAAGAACATACCGGCAGTACCATTATTGGTAACTGAAATTTTATAGATTTGACAAACGGCGTTTCCGTTATCATCTACACAAATTTGTTGTGTATCAGCAGTATCTTTCTTCCCATTTCCTTTTACAGCAGCTTCAACCATTGAATTTGACATTGGAATCATACCACCTAGTTTTTCATCCGCAGTAGTTACTTTATTTACTCGTAATCCAAAACTAACAGTAGCCATGTTACCAGTGATATTTGTAGCATTAGTAGCTGTTGCAGTAAAGTATGCAAATGTTGCCCCAATGATAGCAACAACTAATGTTGCCACACCAATGACACCATAAAATATTCCCCTTCCATTAGTTTTTGTTCTTTCGTTCATCTTTATCTTTCCTCCTTACTATAATGAGTATAGCAAAAATAAATTGAAAATGCAAGATATTTTTTTACAAAAATTAATTGTAAATTAATCACCTATTTT
>CAKPAK010000014.1 GCA_934132915.1 uncultured Bacilli bacterium | reverse complement strand
CAAATTACAACAAGAACAAATTACAGAAAAGAATACTAGACAAAAACAGATCGAATTATTAAACCGGACAAAAAGTTTATTAAATCACATTGAAAATCAAAATTTTGAAAGTATAGAAGATGTAGATAGGGTAAATCAGAAGTTTGTAGATGAATTAAATCATAAATCTAGATAAGACTTTAATTATAGGAAAAATACTTATCAGTATTTTCATTGTATAGAAAGAAGGAAAAAAAGATGAAAGAAAAATTACAAAGTTTATTAAAAAATTCATACAGTAAATATTATCATTATCCAGTAGCCTCCGTGATTGTGATGAAAGATGGAAAAGAATTTAGCGGAGTCAATGTGGAAACCTCCTCCCCAGCAAGTGGAATTTGTGCAGAAAGAAATGCTTTATATACAGCAATCACGAATGGTTACACCAAAGGAGATGTCAAAGAGATTCACGTGATGAGTACAACAGAAAACGATTGTTTCCCTTGTTTTATTTGCAGGCATGCTCTTAGTGATTTATGTGATAAAGAGGTTAAAGTATTTTCTCACACCTACAGTGACACTCGAATTGTTATGCATACGATTGAGGAATTATGTCCATATCCTTTTGGGGATGATAGTATGAAAGAGGAGAAGTAATGAAAAGTGGATTTGTTAGTATAGTTGGCCGACCTAATGTTGGGAAAAGTACTCTTCTTAATGCGATTATTGGCAAGAAGATTGCCATTACATCCGCCACAGCGCAAACAACTAGAAATATGATTCAAGGAATTTATCATGGCAAAGATACCCAAATTATCTTCATCGATACCCCAGGCATTCACAAACCACACAATAAATTGGGAAGAGTTTTAAATAAACAAGCTTACTATAACTTAAGCGATGTTGATGTCATTTTATTTCTAGTTGATGTTACGGAAAAACTAGGGAATGGAGATAAATTTATTTTAGATAAATTAAAAGAAAATAATATTCCTGTAATTTTAGTATTAAACAAAATAGATAAAATAAACTATCCAGAACTCCTTCCTAAAATAGAAGAATACAAAGATTTATATCCCTTTAAAGAAATTATCCCCATATCAGCATATAAAAAGAAAAATATAGATGACTTAATCAACACGGTTGCCAAATACTTAAAAGATGATATTGCTTATTATGATGATGAAACAATGACCAACATCAGCGAAGAATTCTCTGTTTCCGAATTAATTCGGGAAAAAGTACTCTACCATACCAAAGAAGAAGTCCCTCATTCTGTTACTTGCCTTACCGAAGAAATCAGTGAAGATAAAAATAGTATTCGTGTAATTGCTAGTTTGATTGTTGATCGAGAGAATTTAAAAAAAATTTTAATTGGCAAAAATGGGAGTATGATCAAAAAAATCGGCATGGAAGCAAGACAAGACATCGAAAAATTATTAGAAAAGAAAGTTTATTTAGACTTACAAGTGAAAGTCGTTCCGAATTGGCGAGATAAAGAAAGCTTTCTACAAAAACTTGGCTACGATGATATTTCTCTTGATTAATGTATAAATTTTTTCTATTTTACACAAGATGATAATGGTGATACGGATGAATAGAGAAGATTTATGGAATTTATTTAAAATGACCGGGAAAATTGAATATTATTTAAAATACAAAAACTATAACGAAGAAAGAAATCAACATGATAAGGAAAGTAACCGGAATTATCGTTAGCACAGTAGACTATAAAGAAAGCAGTAAAATTATCAATATCTTAACCGAAGAAGAAGGACTGATCGGGGCCTTAGCAAAGGGCTGTAAACAACTAAAAAGTAAAATTAGAGTAGGGAGCAATGTCCTCATTCTAGGAGAGTTTTACTTAAAACAATATGGAAAGTCCCTACCTCTAGTAACAGAAGTAGATATTATAACCCCTTTTTCTCACATTCGAACAAATCTCCTTGGACAAAGCTATGCCTTACTTTTATTAGAACTTTCCAGCCAAATTGTTCGCCACGAAAAGAACAATAAAATTTATTCCTTGCTAATTAGTGGATTAAAAAAAATAGAGGAAGGATACGATGCTGAAGTGATTACCGATATTCTAGAACTAAAATTCTTACATGAACTAGGAATAAAACCAGAACTAGATTGCTGTGTTTCTTGTGGAAAAAAGGAAAATATTATTACCATTTCAAGTTACAAAGGCGGTTATCTCTGCCAAGAGTGTAAAGAAAATGAACCCCTTTATTCCCTAAAAGCAATCAAATTAATTCGTATGCTATATATGGTTGACCTAGACAAAATCGCCAAGATTTCCATTAGTGAAGAGGTAAAGAATGAAATTCACGTTTTCATTGATGACTACTATGATCGATATAGTGGAATTTATTTAAAAAGCCGAGATTTCTTAAAAAAGTTTTCTAAGTTTGAATTTGAGTAGTGAAAAATACTGATAAAGAACAAATCTTTGTTAGTATTTTTTTCTTGCTTCAATCCTTGATCGAATCTCTTTTAGAAACTTCCTTTTTGGGCTGAAGATATGATTTTAAATGATTATTCACCCTATTGATGGAAACAACAAACGAGAAACCCAAAATTTATTCATATTTTGGGGCTAAAACAGAAAAAAAATATTTTTGTAAAGTATTTGTTAAGTAGGTTGTCAAGGAACCTTAGATGTGCTAAACTTTAAATAGAGGTGTAGTATGGAATACTCAAGACTATTGATGATGGTATTTATTGTCTTTTTATTTGTTGTAATTTTTATTCCTGTTGTGAAGAAAATTGCAATTCATATTGACGCATTAGATATTCCTAATGCAAGAAAGGTACATAAGGTACCAATTCCAAGATTAGGCGGACTTGGAATATATGCTGGTTTCTTATTAGGCTATATGCTCTTTGGAAGAGAATCGATTCAAATGAACGCCGTTTTAATTGGAAGTTTTATTATTATCATAACAGGAATGATCGATGATATTAGACCCGTTCCTGCCCGGTATAAAATATTAGGGCAAATTGCCGCGGCAATGGTCATTCCTTTTTATGGAGGAATTGTTTTACAAGATATGAGTGCATTTGGCTTGTATTTTAATTTTGGTGGTTTTGCTTCGATCGTTACCGTTATTTTTATTGTGGCAATTATGAATTGTATTAATATTATTGATGGATTAGATGGCCTCGCTGGGGGAATTGCTGCAATTTACTTTTTAATGATAGGAATTATTGCCGTAATGTTTAAAAGCTCTGGACTAGATGTTGTCTTAACCTTTGTAATGTTAGGCGCAACGTTAGGATTCTTAGTTCATAATTTTCATCCTGCCAGTATTTTTATGGGAGACTCGGGAAGCTTGTTTTTAGGCTATATTATTTCTGTAATATCTTTGCTTGGTTATAAGAATGTTACTTTTACTTCTTTGATTGTTCCCATTTTCTTATTAGCCATTCCAATTATGGATACCTTATTTGCGATTATTAGACGAATATTAAAACATGAATCTATTGCCATGCCAGATAAGTGCCACTTACATCATCAGTTATTAAAATTAAATTTTTCAGTAACCAAAGCTGTTTTGATAATTTATTTTATTGATATTTTATTTGCCATTGCCTCAATTATTTATGTTATGGATGATAGCAATGCGGGAATTATTATTTATAGTTTATTATTTATTATTGTCATTACTTTAGTCGTCAGAACGGATATTATTAGTGATAAAAGAATAGAAGGGAAACTTCCATTTTTACATAAAAATAAAGAAAAATTAAGGAGGAAAGTAAAAAAATGAAAGGAATTATTTTAGCAGGAGGCTCAGGAACAAGACTTTATCCCATTACAAAAGCGACTTCTAAACAGTTATTAAATGTTTATGATAAGCCGATGATTTATTATCCATTATCGACCTTAATGCAAGCAGGGATAAAAGATATTTTATTGATTACAACAAAAGAAGATCAAGCCTCTTTCAAGAGATTATTAGGGGATGGTGGTGATTTAGGCGTAAATATTACTTATACCATCCAACCTTCTCCAGATGGACTTGCGCAAGCCTTTTTGTTGGGGCGTGAGTTCATTGGAAACGATGCTTGTGCGATGGTTCTAGGAGATAATATTTTTTATGGTAGTGGTTTTGAAGAAGTACTAATGAATGCCTCTCAAAATGCCCAAGATGGCTATGCCACGATTTTTGGTGTACATGTGAAAGACCCAGAGCGTTTTGGGATTATGGAGATTGATTCCAATAAAAATGTACTTAGCGTCGAAGAAAAACCACTTTATCCTAAAAGTGATTTAGCAATTACGGGTCTTTATTTTTATCCGAAGGGGGTAAGTGAGAGAGCATCATTGGTTCGCCCCTCAGAAAGAGGAGAACTAGAAATTACCACTTTAAATGATATGTATTTAAAAGAGGGAATTTTAAAAGCATGTCTTTTAGATGAAGGATATACTTGGTTTGATACCGGAACAGAAGAATCAATGGCGGATGCTACAGCCATGATTCGTTCCATTCAAAATAATAAAGATACAGTAATCTGTTGCCCCGAGGTTATCGCTTATCATAAAGGCTGGCTATCAGAAGAAAAATTAGAAATGAGTGCAGAATTGATGAAAAAAAATAGGTATGGGAAATACTTAAAAAAAGTATTGGCAAAAGGAAAATAAATCGGTGGTTTTGTATTCTTCGATAGAGATAAATTCTATGGAAGTATTGTGAGAATAAAAGGAGGTGCTAGATGAAATTTTTTATTACAGGTGTGAATGGTCAGCTAGGCTATGATGTCAAACGTGAGTTATTAGAAAGAGGCTATACGGATATTTTAGCGCCAACCAAAGAAGAGTTGAATATTCGGGATGAAGATACGGTTAAAAAGATGATAAGGGAGTATCGCCCTTCCGTTATTTTCCATTGTGCAGCATATACAGCAGTGGATAAGGCAGAAGAAGAAAGAGAAAAATGCTATCAAGTGAATGTTCTTGGAACCAAATATTTAACCGAAGTAGCCAAAGAAATTGGTGCCAAAATGATTTACATTAGTACGGATTATGTTTTTGATGGGACCAAGGATGGCCTTTATCAGGTAGAAGATAAAACGGCTCCTATAAATTATTATGGACAAACAAAATACTTAGGAGAGACCTTTGTTTCCAAGTATGATAATCATATTATTGTTCGAATTTCTTGGGTATTTGGTATTCATGGAAAGAATTTTATTCGAACAATGTTAAATTTAGCTGATACGCATCAAGAATTAAATGTTGTTTGTGACCAAATTGGGAGTCCTACTTATACAAAAGATGTAGCTGGACTTTTAGTGAAGATGTTTTTAAGTAATGTTAAAGGATTATATCAAGTAACAAACGAAGGATATTGTAGTTGGTATGAATTGGCAGAATTTATTTTTAAAGAAAGCCATAAGAAAGTGAAAGTGCATCCAATTCTAACAAAAGATTATAAAACAATAGCAAAAAGACCATTAAATTCTAGAATGAGTAAAGAGAGATTAGATGATATTGAGATGAAACGATTACCAGAGTGGCAAGATGCCGTAAAAAGATATCTTCGTGAGTTAAAGAAGGAGGGAGTAAAATGAAATTTTTAGTCACTGGTGGAGCTGGTTTTATTGGTAGTAATTTTATGCATTATGAGGTAAAAAAGTATCCCATGGATCAGTTTGTTTGTTTAGATGCCCTAACTTATGCGGGAAATTATAATAATATTAAAGATTTGGAAGTTTATGATAATTTTTATTTTGTCCATGGGGATATTACAGATAGGGAATTTATTGATAAGTTATTTTCAGAGGAAAAATTTGATATGGTCATTAATTTTGCCGCGGAGAGTCATGTCGATAATTCGATTAAGAATCCTAGTATCTTTTTAACTACTAATATTATTGGAACAAGTGTTTTGATGGATGCTTGTAGAAAGTATGGAATTAAGAGATATCATCAAGTTTCTACAGATGAAGTATATGGAGATTTACCACTAGATAGACCAGATTTATTATTTACGGAAAGTACGCCTCTTCATACTTCTAGTCCTTATTCTAGTTCTAAGGCTAGTGCTGATTTACTGGTTATGGCATATCATAGAACTTATGGACTTCCTGTTACGATTAGTAGATGTAGTAATAACTATGGACCTTATCAGTTTCCTGAAAAATTAATTCCTTTAGTGATTTCTAAGGCATTAAAAGATGAAAAGATTCCCGTTTATGGAACAGGTGAGAATGTAAGGGATTGGATTCATGTTATTGATCACAATATCGGTGTAGATAAGATTGTTCGAGAAGGTGCTGATGGAGAAATTTATAACTTAGGAGGCCACTCTGAGAGAAGTAATTTAGAAGTGGTGAAAACTATATTAAAACAGATGGGTAAGAGTGAAGATTTAATTACTTTTGTTGCTGATCGAAAGGGTCATGATTTAAGATATGCAATTGACTCATCAAAGGTAGAAAGTAAGTTAGGTTGGAATAGAACTTATACTTTTGATGAGGGGATTAAAGAAACTGTTGATTGGTATTTAAATCATGAGGATTGGATAGAAAATATTTTAAGCGGAGAGTATAGAAATGCTTTTAAGGGGGAGAAGTAATGAAGAAGATTGCTACGGAATTAAAAGATTGTTATATATTAGAACCTAGTGTTTTTGGAGATGAGAGAGGATATTTTAGTCCTTTCTTTATTCAAAAAGAAATGGATAAAGAGGAAATTAAATTTTATGGGGTTGTACAATGTAATCGTAGTAAAAGTGCTAAAGGTGTAGTAAGAGGACTTCATTTTCAAAAGAATCCAAAATGTCAAACTAAGTTAGTTGAAGTAATACAGGGAAGTGCTATTGATGTTGTTGTAGATATTCGAGAAGGTTCTCCTACTTATGGAAAACATACAGCAGTATTATTAAAACCATATGATGCTAACGATAAAGAAAGTGGAAGGCAATTATATGTTCCAAGAGGATTTGCTCATGGATTTATTAGTTTAGAGGATAATACTATTTTTCAATATTTGATTGATAATGATTATGCTCCTGACTATGAAGGGGGAATTTATTGGAATGATCCTGAACTTGGTATTGATTGGGAAGGTATGTTTAAAAAGTATGGAATAGATAAGCCTATTACTAGTGAGAAAGATAGTAAACATTTGGTGCTAGGAAAGAGTCCAAAATATTTTCAGTATTAAGGTGAAGTGTATTTAGTTTTGTAGAAAAATAACATTTATAACAAAGGAGATGCTAGTTTTGTGAATTTTTTGAAAAAAAAGCAAAGAAAAATAAGAGTTGTGTATATCGTACAATATAAAGCAGGATATTATAAAGTAAAAGATATCATTAAAACAATGGTCGATGATCCTAGTGTTGAAATCAAAGTTTTGGCCTTTCCAAGTGATATTAATAATTATTCAATAGAAGATTACAAATATTGGAAAGAAAAATTGGGAGATTGTGTAATTAATGCTAGAGTTGGAAACGATTGGTTTGATTTAGAGAAATATAATCCAGACTATGTTTTTTTTCAAAGGCCATACAATATTTATTTACCTAAATGCTATAATTCAAAAATAATTTCTTCTTACGCAAGAACATGTTATATGAATTATGGTTATAATTTATCGAAACATACTAATAATGTGGCATTTAATAATGAATTCTTTTCTGATTTAGATATTTTCTTTGCAGAAAATGAATATGAAAAGGACTGTGTAGCAAATCAAGTTTTTGAGGGGGACAAAAGAAAAATAGTTGTTAATTATGGTTATCCCTATCTTGATGAGTTAAAAAAACAAATTAAAAATAATAAATCTATGTTTGGAAGAGGATATTATAATATTTTGTGGACACCAAGATGGACAACTGATAATGAAATTTGTGGTACTTCATTTTTTGAATACAAAGAAAATTTATTATCGTTTGTAAAAAAATATAATGATGTACAATTTGTATTTAGACCTCACCCAATGATGTTTGATAATTTTATTATCAAAAAACAAATGAGTTCAAAAGAGGTAAAAAATTATCTAAAAATATATGATGGGTTGAAATACGTGTATGATAATAGTTCTGAATATCAAGATACTTTTAGGGATTCTGATATTTTGGTAACAGATTATTCCTCAATAATTATTGAATATTTGCTTTATAATAAACCAATAATTCTTTGTAAAAGAAATGATAAGAGTGCTAATTGTATTTTAGAGAAAATATATAAAGTGTGTTATTTAGTTAACAATTTTGAAGAATTGGCTAATCAAATTTTAAAATTAAAAATGGGAAATGATATTTTAAAATCGGAAAGAGAAAAATTAATTAAAGAGTTATTTGATGAATATGACGGTCAAGTAAAGTATAAAATTGTAAATTTTATAAAAAATGATTATTCTAAGAGTAAAAGTAGAGGTAAAAAAAATGATTAAATTAAGAAAATTAGAAGAGAAAGATATTCCATATATGATTGAATGGATGTCCGATGAGGAGTTGACAAAATATTTAAAAAACAATTTTAGTAAACTTGCAAATGCAGAAATCCAAAAAGAATTTATTAGGAATTCAATCAGTGATAGAGATATTAATTTTGCCATTGTTGATAATTCAAATGATGAATACTTGGGAACAATAAGCTTAAAAAATATAGAAAAGGACTCTAAAAGGGCAGAATATGCAATTTGCATTAGAAAAGGGGTACAGGGGAAAGGTGTTGCATTTCAGGCAACTTTAAAGATATTAAAATATGCTTTTTTTGATTTAAAACTTGAAAATGTTTATTTGTATGTTTCTAAAGAAAATGTGAGAGCAAATAAATTTTATGAAAAATTTGGTTTTAAATTTGATAAAGTTGAAAATAAATCTCTTGAAATAAAAGGAATAATGTCAGATATTAACTGGTATAGCATTGATAAAAGTAATTTTGTTCAAATATGGAAGAATAACGAAAAAGAAATTATAAATGTAAAAAAAATAAAATATGCTCCAATAACGGATAATAGAGGAGACTTGATTGCGCTGGAAAACCCTAAAAATTTGAAATTTCCTTTAAATAGAGTTTATTATATGTATAATGTTGGTAGTGATATTGTTCGGGGGAGACATTCCCATTATAATTTAGATCAATTATTAATTGCAACTTCTGGAAGTGTTGTTGTTTTAGTAAAAACACCTTTTGAAGAGCAAGAATATATATTGGATAGTCCAAATGAAGGACTATATATTGGAAATATGATATGGAGAGAAATGTATAATTTTTCTAATGACGCTGTTTTATTGGTTTTAGCAAGTGAAAAGTATAATGAAGATGATTATATTAGAGATTATGAGGATTACGAAAAAGAGGCAAAGCGTTATTTTAAAAAAATATTAAAAAAGTAATAAAATTATTATTACGTGAGAAAAATATAGGTGAAATTAAATGAAATTGGTAAGTGTTTTAATTCCAGCATATAATCATGAAAATTATATTAAAGAATGTATTTGTAGTGTTATTAATCAGACATATCAAAATTTAGAAATACTTATTTTGGATGATTGTTCTACTGATAATACTGCAAAAGAAATAAATAAAATTAAAGATAAAAGAATAAAAAAATATTTTTCAAAAGAAAATAAGGGCGTTGTTTATTCAATTAACAAATTGTTAGAACATGCATCTGGGGATTATATTGCTATAATTGGTTCTGATGATGTTTGGTATCCAACTAAAATAGAAAAACAAGTTAAATATATAGAAAAACTTCATAAAAAAAATATAAATAATGTTGGTTGTGTTTTTACTGAAACTGATATTATTAATGAAAATAGTGAAATATTTGATGACTCACAAATGTTTGATGTTTTTAAAAATGAAAACATGAGCCGATATGATAGAATAAAATTATTCTATGATGTAGGGAATCATTTATGTCATTCTAGTTCTTTAATGCCAAAGAAGGTGTTTGAAGATATTGGCTTTTATAATAATAGTTTTAGGCAATTACATGATTATGAATACTGGACTAGATTAATTCAAAAGTATGATATCTATATCCTTAACGAAAAATTAATGGGATATAGAAGAATTGATAATGGAAGTTTAAGTAGCTCCAATTTAAATAATACGATTAGGCAATTAAATGAGATGTTTTTTATAAATAGTAGATTAATAACCAGTTTAACTGATGAAGACTTTAAAAAAGTATTTGCTAATGATTTTAAGAAAAATGTAGATGATAAAGATTTTAGCATTGAGTGTGAAAAATTTTTCAAACTTTTGAATATGAATTATCTTAACTCATATAATAAGTGTTATGCTTTTGAGTATTTTATTTTAAATGAAAGAAAAATGATAAATAAATTGTTAAAGTATGATTTTAAGGTGAATGATTTATATTGTGAAACTGGTAATGTTATGGTTAAATACTTTTGCGTTGATGAGATAGAACGAGAGAAAAAAGAGATAGAGGAGTATTATTTAAACATAATAGAAGGAGTGAATAAATCTATTTCTTGGAAGATTACAAAACCTTTGCGGTGGTTAAAAGAAATAATGAGGAGAGTGAAATGATGAAAATATTATTTTCTACCATGAAATATATGCATGATGAAATTAGAGATGAAATGATGAATAAATTTACAGATATTTATGATAAGGGATGGTACATTTGCGGAGAAGAGGATAAAAAATTTGAGGAAGAATTCGCAAAATATATAGGAACAAAATACTGTGTTGGAGTGGGAAATGGTTTAGATGCACTTCGATTGGCTTTGTTGGCATTGGAGATAAAAGAAGGTGATGAGGTTATTGTTCCTTCAAATACTTATATTGCAACTGCTTTAGCAGTTTCTTATGTTGGTGCTCATCCCGTTTTGGTTGATCCAGATATAGACACATATAATTTATCTGGAGAAAATCTAGAGAAATATATCACGAATAAAACAAAAGCTATTATTGCGGTGCATTTGTATGGGCAGAGTAGTGATATGGACAAAATAAATGAAGTTGCTAAAAAATATAATTTATATGTTATTGAAGATTGTGCTCAATCTCATGGCGCAATGTACAAGCAAAAAAAAGTTGGTTCATTATCTAACATAGGATGCTTTAGCTTTTACCCTGGTAAAAATTTGGGTGCATTAGGGGATGCTGGAGCAATTGTAACAAATGATAAGGATTTAGCTACTAAAGTTAGGGCAATAGCAAATTATGGTTCTATAGAAAAGTATCATCATGAATATAAAGGGGTAAATTCGAGACTAGATGAAATTCAGGCTGGTTTTTTAAGAATTAAGTTAAAGTATTTAGATAAATATACAATTAGGAGACAACAAATTGCAGAGATGTATTTAAATAAAATAACTAATGATGAAATAGTTCTTCCAAAAGTTGGAAGTTATAGAACCCATGTTTGGCATATTTTTGCAGTAAGATGCAAGAATAGAGATAAATTGCAAGAGTATTTAAAAAATAATGGAATTGAGACATTAATTCATTATCCAATATCCATTGCTAAACAACAGGCGTATAAATTTGATAAATTAAATGATTTAGAAATTGCTGAACAAATTTCCAAAGAAGAATTGTCTTTGCCTCTTTATTATGGGATGGCAGATGAAGAAGTAGAATATGTGATTAACATCATAAATAATTTTAAAGTGGAGTAAAGTAAAATGAAAAAAAAAGTTTCAATAATAATAATTCATTATAATCAATCAGAGTATGTAAAAATTGCTCTTGATTCTGTGTTTCAACAAAGTTATAAGGAAATTGAATTGATATTTGCCGATGATGCATCAGATGATATAGATTTAAATGACTTAAAAAAATATTGTCAAAGAAAAAATGTAAATAAAATGAAGATTGTTTGGCAAATTAATTCTAAAAATTTAGGAACGGTGAAAAGTTTAAACCAAGCTTTAACAAAATGTACTGGGGATTATGTTTTAATTTTTGCCGCAGATGATAAATTGTATTCAAATGATGTTATAGAAAAATATGTTGATTCGTTTGAAAAAAATGAGCAAGATGTTGCCCTTATTTTTGGTCAGTGCTATATGATGGATAAAGAATTAAATAAATTATGTTATAAGTTTATTGATTATAATAAAGGAGAAGAGTTTAATCAATTATCTTCTTTGGGCCAATTTAAAGTTCTTTCTAATGAATGTTTTATTGCTATGGGAGCCTCTATGGTAAAAATGGATGCCTTAAAAAAAATTCATAATTTTGACGAAAGATATAAATATGTGGAAGATTACTCTCTTTTTTTGAATTTATCATTAAATGGCTATAAAATGATGTTCGATCCTAAAATTAATGGGTTGTTTCATCGCGATGGTGGAATATCTCATCGCGACGAAAATAGAAAACTTGAACAGCATCATATTGATTTTTTTAAAGATATTATTAAGATAACTGAAATTTGTATTTTCCCTTATTTTAATGTTTTTGATTATGAAAATAAAAATAAGATTGTAAATACATATGTTCAAAGAATAAAAGATTTGTCTGTTCACGGTGTAACGTATGATATTTCGGCTTTTAGAAAGTTAAAAAAGAAAAATTTGTTGTTTTTTATTTTTAAAAGAATTAATAAAGTAGATGATACTTTTAAAGTATATGCTAAAGAAAAGATAAACTTTTTATTAAATATGGTTTACTTATTAACTTGTTTGATTTATCTGTATAATAGTGTTTTTCTAAAAAAATTTTATTTTAAGTTTTTAATTATCTTGAGTTGTTGTTTCTTTTTTGTAAATTTAATTCTTTTTATAATTAGGTTTATATATCATGTTATTAGAAAAATAGTTGTTTTTTGTAATTAGACAAAATTAATAAGATAATAATACTTGGTTTTTATTATCTTTTCTTTTTATAGAGATGTTATAGATAGGTAAAAATTTGTTGAACCTAAAAATTATTGTGTTTTATTTTTAAAGGTAGGAGGAATTTATTAAAATGTCTAAGTTATTTAATGATATTAAAAAAAATCTGTTAAAAGAGGTATCTGGTTCAAAAAAATTATTTATTATTGCTATATGTGTTTTTCTATTTGGATTAATTGGAAATGCATATGGCTTTTTAGATTTTAACTTTTCTCATGATTCAAGTATGATGATTCAATCTGATGATTTATGGCAAGTAATGATTGGTAGATATTTACAACCAATTTATGTTATTTTTAGAGGAAAACTCTATTCTCCCTTTATCGTTGGGATGCTATCTTTGGCTTATGTTAGTTTTTCTACATATTTGATTACTGACATATTAAAAATTAAAACTATTTTTGGTAATGCGCTAACATCCGGAGTATTAGTGACTAATTCTGTTTTTTGTTTAATATCTGCGACATATATATACTCAATAGATGTATTTATGTTGGCGCTAATGAGTAGTTGTATTGGGACATATTTTTGTATTAAATATAAGAATAGAAATATATTAGCAGTTATTTTTTTAGCTATTTCTTTAGCTTTATATCAGAGTTATTGGCAAGTCGCCATTTTGATTCTTATGTTTAGTTTGATTCAGGATATTTTACAAAATATTAAATTTAAGGATATTTTGAGAAAAGCGTTTAGGTATATATTGGTATTAATTTTTAGTATTTTAGTTTATTATATTTTTATTGGAATATTTCAAAAAATTTATGGTGTATCTGGGGTAAATTCTTATAATAGTATTCCATCAATTTCAACATATTTGAATATTAATGATGATATTCTTTTAATAAAAGGTGCTTATAAAGAATTTTTTCGATACTATATACATCCTTCAATATATGCAGAAAGATTGATTTCGGTATTATCATTTATTTGCTTTTTTGTCAATGGGGGAGTAATTTTAATTAATCTAATTAAAAATAAAATTAATTTTCAAAATGTTATAATACTGGTAATCATTACTTTATTATTACCTTTAGGTGGAAATATAATATATGTAATTACTCGTGGTATGGAACATGGTTTAATGTTATATTCTCTTTTTATTCCTTATGTATTTTGTATTTCTGTGTTTGAAAATAATAAAATCAAGTTTGCTCGAAATAAAAAAATAATGTATTGTTTGATAAATACAGTAACAATGTGTGCTTTAATTTTTAATGGTGTAATTTATTCTAATCAAATATATATGAAGAAGCATGTTGAATACTCTTATACCTATGCCACTTTGAATAGAGTAATATATAAAATTGAAGAAGTTAATGATTATGTTCCTAAAGTTTCTCAAGTAATGTTTATTGGAGATTTAGAAAATTCTAGTATATCTGCTAAAAATAATTATTTTAATTATAAAGATGTAGGATTATCTGGAAATTTCGCTGTTACATATTTGGATACTTATAGAACATTTATTAATAATATTATGGGATACCCTATGAATATTATTACCGATGAAAAGCTAATTAGTAATTTTTCAAAACGATCAATTATAAAGGAGTTACCTGCATTTCCTGCTAAAGATTGTATTACTGTTATAGATGATATCATTGTTGTTAAGTTGTCAGAAGTAGAGGAGTAGTTGTTAAAATTCAATGATTTTGATAATGTTATTGGTTACAATTTTTTTTAGATATTTATTATCGTGTTTCAAATTTGCAAAAGTTTATGAAATTGGTTGTAATAGTCTTTAGTATTTTTATGATTTCTTGACTGTATTTGTAAATGAATGTTATAATTATATTGTATATTTCATAGAAGAGGTGAATGTTTTGTTTGAATTGATAAAAAAAATATTTGGAACTCATAGTGTTGATCAAGAAAATATTAATTTAATTAGAAACAGTAAGTATTTTGATGAAGATTACTATAAAAGAGAAAATCCAAACATTAACGGGGATGCTTGCCGTCATTATTATTATTATGGTTGGAAAGAAGGGAGATCTCCTAGTTATGAATTTTCTAATAATTTTTATTTAAGAAATTACAAGGATGTAGAAGATGCAGGAATAAATCCACTTCTTCATTATTTAAAATTTGGAAAAGCTGAGAATAGGGTGATTGAAAAAGATAACGGACTTAGTTTAAAAAAAGTTTATGAAGAAATTTATGACTGCCCATACTTTTATAAAACTTATGTTTATGATAGCCATATTAAAAGAATTAATCTATTTTTTGATGAAATTGATAATCAAGTTTTTGGGATGAGTTTGCTATTTCAATTTATTTTGAAATATTGTAAGAATGATGGTTATCAATTAAGAATTATTTATCACACAGCTGATTTTGAAGTTTTAAAAGAATTTCTTCAAAAAAATAATTTACAAATACCAGAAGATACCGTTTTCTTAAATTTAAAAAGTTCTAATTATTTAGAGATAGGACTAGAAGAAAAATATATTTGTACTTCTTGGAAGAATGCTAGAGCGTTACTTAATACAGCAAGTATGAATAGTAATATTTATTTTTATGTAAATCATTTGGATAATTTAGGAGATGAAATTTTTTATCAAGTATCCAATATTTGTTGTAATGAAAAAGTAATTTGCTTAGTAGATGATAAAAAAATACTTCAACACCTAAAATTTTGTCAACTAAAATTTAAAACCAACTCTCATAAATTAAAAATAAATGAATTAAATCAACTTTATTGTAATTTTAACGATATGTTTATTGTCGGAGTTGAACTTTTAAATGAAGCTTTTTTAAATGGGGTACTTAATCCAGAAGAATGGATGGTAAATATTGTTGATTGTGACAATGATTTTAAATTTCACTTCGATACAAATGTTAGAATAAGGAAAGTATCCAAAATAGAGAGCCATGCTAATTTTGTCTTTCAACTATCTTATTTAAGAGAAAAAAATACTTATGAAGTACCAGCAATTATTGGTTTTGTAGAAGAATGTGATTATAAGAAAAAAGAGATTGTCGATTTGAGCCATTTAAAAGAAGAGGATATTATTAGCAATAATAATAAAATCGAAAATACAAAGATTGATAATGCTTATCATGATTTTGAAGAACGTTTAATAGAGATAAAGGAGGAGAAAAATGTATAAATTAAAATGTAATACTGAGTTTGATATACAATTAAATATACCAGATTTTTCTACCCGATATTATCAACTTTTAAATAGTAAAAAGAAGAATGTTATTTATATTAAAGATGTTTTTGACAATTCAACATTTCGCTATAGGACTTATAATGTAATGGAAGCAATGAAGAATAATTCTAAATATTTTATAACTTTCTTTTTGGTAAAAGAACTTTCTAGTAGATATGAATTAGTTTCTAAGATAGATTTGATTATTTTACAAAGAGCAAAATGGAGTTTTGAACTTGAAAGTTTTATTCGAATAATTAAACAAAATAAGATTCCAGTTATTTATGATATGGATGATTTAATTTATCATACAAAATATGTGCCGAAGTATTTAAATAGTGTCGGGGATTATCGGGAAGCAACTATTGATTCTTTCTTTGCTCTTGCTAAGAGATATGAGTTAATTGCTTCTATAAGTGATGGTTTTATTGTTACGACAAAAAAATTGAAAGAACGCATTGCAAATGATTTTAATAAACCAGTGTGGTTACTTTCTAATTTTTTAAATATTGAGCAAGAAAAAGAATCAAAAAAAATTTGTTCATTAAAGAAAAAAGAAAATAGAGATGATAAATTTATTATTGGTTATTTTAGTGGGTCTAATTCTCATCAACGAGATTTGGAGATTGTTGAGTCGGCCATTGTAAAGTTAATGAATAAATATAACAATATTTATTTAAAAATAGTTGGTTTTATGTCTTTGACTGAGCGGTTTGAAAAATTAAAAAAAGAAGGCCGAATTTTCATGGATAAGTTTGTTCCTTATGAAGAATTGCAATATAAAATTGGAGAAGTTGATTTAAATATTATTCCTTTACAAGAACATGAATTTAATCAATGCAAAAGTGAACTTAAGTATTTTGAAGCTAGTATTGTGGATGTTGTGAGTTGTGCCACAGATAATACTGTTTATCATGAGATTATTGAGGATGGGAAAGATGGCTTTTTGTGTACAGAAATGGATTGGTATGATAAAATAGAATATATATATTTAAATTATGAAGAAATGCAAGATGTTATTAAATGTGCTAAGAAAAAGTGTTATTTAAAATATGGAAATGAAAATCAGGAAGAAAAGATTGTAAAATTATATGATGATATCATAGAGAGTATTGGTGAAGGTAATGAAACGCGGTAATGCAATTGAAGTAAAGAATATGACAAAGGTATTTAATGTTTATTTTGATAAGGCAAATACATTGAAGGAGAAATTACTTTTTTGGAAAAGAGGAAATAAAGAAGTTAGAACTGTTTTAAAAGATATTAATGTTGAAATAAAAAAAGGTGAAACAGTTGCGTTAATTGGAACAAATGGTAGTGGAAAATCAACTTTATTAAAATTGATGACAAAAATTATTTATCCTACTAAAGGAACGGTTCAAACTAATGGAAAACTTACCTCTTTACTAGAATTAGGAGCAGGATTTCATCCTGATTTTTCGGGAAGAGAAAATATTTATTTTAATGCTTCTATTTTTGGACTTTCTAAGAAGGAAATTGATAAGAGATTAGATGATATTATTGCTTTTTCGGAATTAGAAGAATTTATTGATAATCCTGTTCGGACTTATTCTTCAGGAATGTATATGCGTCTTGCTTTTAGTGTTGCCATTAATGTTGATGCTGATATATTGCTTATTGATGAAATTTTAGCAGTAGGAGATCAACATTTTCAGGATAAATGTTTTAAAAAATTAGAAAGTTTAAGGGATAGTAATAAAACTATTGTTATTGTTACACATAGTTTAGATTCAGTTAAGAAGTTGTGTAATCGAGCCATTTGGATTAAAGATGGTATTGTTAGGGAAGATGGAAATACTAAAGATGTTATTGAAAAATACTTAAAGGAATGTCAGTAGGTGATAGGAAATGAGTTTGGTTAATGATTTAAGACATTATAGGGAGTTTTTAAAATCTAATGTAAAGAAAGATATTAGGGGGAAGTATAAGGGCTCTTTTTTGGGTGTATTATGGAGTTTTATTAATCCTTTATTATCTGTTTTGGTTTATGCTATTGTTTTTCCATATATTATGAGAATTAAGGTAGAGAATTATTTGATTTATTTGATTACAGGAATTATTCCTTGGACTTTTTTTACTAGTTCAATTAATATGGGACTTATTTCTGTTTTAAGTAATGCTGATATTATTAAAAAAGTTTATTTTCCTAGGATTATTTTACCAATTTCGACGGTAACTAGTTGTTTAGTTAATTTTTTAATTTCTTGTTTAATTATTGTTTTATTTTGTTTAGGTAGTGGACTTGGGATTAGTTTTCAAATTTTATGGTTGCCTTTAATTGCTCTTATTCAATATGTTATGTTACTAGGTTTTACTTTTATTTTAAGTGCAATAGAGATGTATATGAGAGATATTGAACATATTGTTAATTTTATTTTGAGTATGGCTTTTTATGTAACACCCATTCTTTATACCCCAGATATTTTTCCTGAGAAGTTAGCATGGGTTTTAAAAGTTAATCCAATGGCTTATTTAGTTAATGCTTATAGAAGTATTTTCTTTTATCAAAAGATGCCTGATTTGATAGGGATTGGAGTGGTAAGTATTTTTAGTATTTTTCTTTTTGTGATTGGTTATTTAATTTTTGAAAAATTACAAAAAGGTTTTGCAGAAGAAGTGTAGGTGAATCTATGAAGAAGTGTTTTGAATTATCTTCTTGTTATATTAATGGGGTTAGAAATGCGAAATTAGAATTAAAGGGACAATGTAGGGCAAAAAGTAAAATAAAAATATTTATTGATGGTGTAGAGAAAAAGTATGAAAATAGAATTATTTTAGATAAAGAATATGTTGTAAATAGGATAAAAGGAATAAAAAATGATGATTTTGATATTTATGTTTCTTTAGAAAAAAAAGATAAAATTGTGGAAGTTTATTATGAGCAAGAAGTTTTTTTGAAAAAAAATGTTTCTTTATTTTCAAGAATTTCTTTTCGTATTTGTGTAGGTGGTAAGAAGTTTTTTTCTAAATTAAAAAGATTACCTAAAATTATAGTAAAAACTATTTGTTTAATGTGGCAGAGGCATCATTTTTTGGTTCCACCTAGAATGATAAAGCAATATCTTCATTCATTTTCTAATAATATGGAAAATAAAAATGTTGATGAATTGTTTTATAATCCTTTAGTAGATAATGATTATCGAAAGTGGTTAGAGGAAAATGAAGAAAAGGTTATTTATCAAAAGTTTGACTATCAGCCTTTAATTAGTATTGTTATTCCTGTTTATAATGCACCAAGGAAATTATTGGAAGAATGTTTGGATAGTATTCTAGGGCAAAGTTATGAGCATTTTGAAATTTGTCTTAGTGATGATTGTTCTACTAAGAAAGAGACTTTGGAAGTATTAAAAGAATATGAAAAAAAATATCCTAAGATTCGTGTTATTTATCGAAAAAAGAATGGTCATATCAGTGAGGCTACTAATAGTGCTTTAACGCTTGCCAAAGGAGAATTTGTTGGGTTAGTGGATAATGATGATGTTTTAGATAAAGATGCTTTGTATTATATGGTTAAAAAATTGAATGAAGAGTCTGATTTAGATTTGATTTATAGTGATGAAGATAAATTAGATTATGATGGAAAGAGATGTTTTCCTCACTTTAAGCCTAATTTTTCTTTAGATACGTTTCTTTCTTCTAATTATTTTTGTCATTTTACAGTGATTAGAAAAAGTTTAATTGATGAATTAAAAGGGTTTCGCGGAGAGTATAATGGAGCACAAGATTATGATTTGTTTTTAAGAGTAATTGATAAGACTAGGAAGATAGGTCATGTTGATAAAATTCTTTATCATTGGCGAATGACTGAAGGGTCTACTTCTAGTGGAGGCAGTCATAAAAACTATGCTTATGATGCTGGAAAGAGAGCACTTGAAGATTATTTTAAAAGAAATAAAATAAAGGCTAATGTTCATTTAATTGGTAGTCCTGAGATGTATAGAGTTGAATATTTGTATCAAAAGGAACCTAAGATTAGTATTATTATTCCGACTAAAGATAAAGCTAGTGTATTAGATACTTGTTTAAAATCGATTTATGAAAAGACAAAGTATTCCAATTATGAGGTTATTGTTGTGGATAATAATAGTTCTTTAAAAGAAACTTTTGATTTATTTGATATCTATAAAGAAAAATATGATAATTTTAAGGTTTTAAGGTTAGAGTGTGAATTTAATTATTCTTATTTAAATAATGAGGCAGTAAAGATTGCAAGTGGAGAGTATATTGTTCTTCTTAATAATGATACAGAAGTGATAAGTCCTTTGTGGCTTCATGATATGGTTGGCTATGCTAGTCAGAAACATATTGGTTGTGTTGGTGCTAAATTACTGTATCCTAATCAAACCGTTCAGCATGCGGGTGTAGTAATTGGTGTTGGAGGTATTGCTATGCATGCAAATGTTTCTACTGGAAGAAATCAATATGGCTATTTTGGTAGATTAGTTTCTGTTTATGATTGGTCTTGTGTGACTGCTGCTTGTTTGATGGTCAAAAAAGAAAAATACTTAGAGGTATTGGGTCTAGATGAAAAATTAAAGGTTGCTTATAATGATGTTGATTTTAATTTAAAATTATTGAAAAATGGATATAATAATGTTGTTCTTCCTCATGTAGAGTTATTTCATTATGAGTCTTTATCTAGAGGAAATGATATGAGAGATGATCAAATAAAAAGATTTAAGGAAGAAACGGATTATATGTGTGATAAATGGAAGGAAAAGTTATTATCTGATCCATTCTATAATGATAATATGAGTTATGGATATGCTTTTAGGTTAGATAAGAAAAGTGAGGAGTAGAGCTATGGAGTGGTTAGAGCGTTGGAAAAATTACTTATTAAAATGTTGGAAAAAGTTGTTTTGTTACTTATTAATATTTCTTGGCATTTTGCTATTTGTAGTTGTTTTAATTGTCAAACCTCAAAAAACAAATAACGTTTATTTATATGACAATACTATTGAATCAGAGAAGAAAACAGCTACTTTTCCGATAGTACAACATATAAAGGTAAGTGAAGATAATGTTTATGGCATGTTTTTATATTTTGGGAGTGATGATATTAATCAGTATCCTTATAAGGTAACTTTGAAAGATATTGAAGGGAAAAAATATTTTAAACATGATTTTAACTTAGATTATGAGTCAAACATTGTGTATATGCAATTTCCTTTAATCAAAGAATCTAAAGGTAAGGAATTTATTATTACTATAGATTGCAGTGAATGTGATAATGTTCAATTAGGATATAGAGATAGTAAAGAAAAAACTAATTATATCGAAAATAATGATAAGGTGTTAGGGATATCTTTTAATTATTATGTAGAAAACCATAGTTTTAATTGGTATTCTATATTGTCTATTGTAATTGGTTTAATTTTATTGCCTTTAGCTAAGGAGGAAAATCATGAAAAATAATTTAAAAAAATTATTAAAATGTATTATTGCTATGTCTATTATTTTGATGCTAAGTATTTTTATTGAATCTTTTGGCTTTAATTTTAAAAAATTTACATTGCCTAAAGAAGAGAAGGGATTAACTAAGGTTGTAGATTATAAAATATCTAATGCTGGTAATGATAAAAAAAGTATTGATATTAAATTGTCTAAAAAATATGTAAATAAACTAGTAGTAAAATATTCAGCTTCAAAAGATGTACCAGTTACTATTAGATATACAGAATTGGATTATTATAAGAAAGATAAAGTTACTGAGTTAAATGATTGTTTTGATAATGAGACTGATGAATTAGTTGATAATATTAAAAATAATGTTAAGGAAATTCATATTTTATATGATAAAAAATATAATCTTGATTTGAAGGAAATATCATTGGATAATAGATTTCAGTTGAATTGGTTTAGAATATTTTATATTTTTTCTTTTATTTCTATTTTTTGTTTATTATACAAATTTTTCAAAAAAGGTTTTCAAACAAAAGAAATACATAAGTATTTTATTTGTGTTGCAATGTTATTGGGAGTTACTTCCATAATTCTTCAACCTTCTGCTACTTATTATTCATGGGATGATCAAATTCATTTTAAAAATATGCTTGAATTAAAAAGTGGAAATATTAGTTGGAATATTGGTGAATTTTCAATGATTGATGCTACTCCGATTGGTAGAGATTCGATAGATTCTATAGAAGAACAATTCAATCAAATGAGATATTTAAATCAAAATAAAAATAGCAAATATCAAAGTACTGGAAGTAGATTTATTACTTATAATAAAATTGCATATATTCCTTCTGCAATTGGTTACTATTTTTCTAAATTTTTAGGTTTTCCTTTTTCAGTTTGTTTTAAAATGGGAAAAATAACTAATTTATTAGCTTTTGTATTGATTATGGCATATGCAATTAAAATTAGTAAATTAGGAAAAAGATTATTATGTGTTATAGGTCTTATGCCAATTTCTTTATTTTTATCTTCACAATATTCTTATGATCCAGCTGTTATATCAGGGATTACGTTAGCATTGGTAATTTTAATGAATTGGTTTGTTGATAAAGATTCAAAAGTAGATTTTAAATCAATGTTATTATTTATTATTTCAATTTTATATGGTTCATTCCCAAAAGCGGTGTACATTCCCTTTATTTTATTATTTTTATTTGTTCCAAAAGATAGATTTAATAGTGATAAAGAAAGAATTATTTTGAAAGTAGGTATTATTTTAATTTTTCTATTAATTTTATATACTTTTGTTTCACCTGCTACACTTTCTAATCCGGTTGGTGATGAAAGAGGAGGAGACACTAGTGTTAGTTCTCAAATTAAGTTAATTATTTCATATCCTTTAGGATATATTAAAGTTTTAAAGGATACACTGGTTAATGAATTTTTAGGAAAGATTTTTGGAAATACAGGAGGAATTTTTGCTTATATTGGTTATTTTACCTCTAATTGCTCCTATATTATTTTATTTACTTTACTATTTGTAGGCTTTACTGATACAGAAAATAATTGTTTGAAAAAGTATCATAGAGTTTTGCTTTTTGTTGCTTTATTAGGAATCATTTTGTTGATATGGACTGCATTGTATTTATCATTTACTCCAGTTGGTTTTAATACTATCAATGGTGTTCAACCTAGGTATTTTATACCATTTATATTTCCGTTAATGATATGTATTCAATCAAAGGATATTCAAAATAAAATTAATGAAAGAAAATATAATAGTATAATCTTTGTTGTTATGTCATTTGCTGTATTATTATCAATTTTTGAATTGATTTTAAAATCATATTGTTATTAGAGTGGGGTGTTTTAATGAAAAAATATATTTATCAATTTATTCACTTTAGTTTTTTAGTTATATTTTTGTTCGTTAATTTTGTTATTTTATTTAATCATGTTAAAATTAATGTAACACTTTCTTTCTTATTTAATAATAATATATTAATTTTGTTTGGTGGATTAATTCTAATTATTTTAATTTTTCTTTTACAAAAAATGAAAATTAAACTATCTGATAAAGATCTTTTGATTATTTTATCTTTGATTTTATTTGTGTTTGAGTTATTTGTTACCACAAATGCTCTTTTTAGAAGTGGCTGGGATGTTGGTATGATATATGATGCGGCTTATTCAAACGTTTTTGACAAGTATCCTAAAATAAGGTTTGATGCTTCTAAATCATATTTTGAAGCTTATCCAAATAATATATTATTG
>CAKPAK010000013.1 GCA_934132915.1 uncultured Bacilli bacterium | reverse complement strand
CAGTAGAGGAGTGTGAAAAATATGATATATCCATCCATTGACAAGATATTAAATATAGTGGATTCGAAATATGCCTTAGTGTATATTGTTGCTAATCGGAGTAAGGAAATGATGAAAACCCATCATTATCAGATGCCAGAAAAAGATTATAAATCATCAAAGCCAATTGGTAGAGCTTTGGAAGAAGTTTATGCCAATATGATTCAAATTACAAGGAAATAATATGGATCGTAAAGGATTTACCTTGATCGAGGTATTAACGGCTTTAGCAATTATTGGGCTTCTGGCGACGGTATCATTTCACTATTTATCTTCATCAATGAGTTTAGGAAAAAAGGAATCTTACCGTTTAATGAAAAATAATATTGTTTCTGCGGGTTATAACTATTTAAGTGAATGTAAGCAACAATTAGTTTCTTGCGATTTAAATGAAGATAGCTTTAAAGCATCAGAATTAGAAAAAAGTGGTTATTTTAAGGATTTGACTAGCCCAATAGATGGAAAATATTTAGGGGATTGTCTAACACTAAAAACCGCTTCTGATAATGGAGTAATGGTAATTGATATTATAGATGAATGCTATCGATAATAAACGGGATAAGGACCAGGCATCATGGGTCCTGGATAAGGAGTATACATAGGTCTTGGGTAGAATGCTGGCGCCAATAAACCACCGGTAATTCCTCCTAAAACAAATGGTACAGCAAATCCTCCTGCAAATCGATCTCCATAAGGATTTCCATTTGGCGTTGGACCGTAATTTCTAAAAGAATTTCTTTGATACATTGAAATCTCTCCTTTCAAAATATTATATAAAAAAATAGAAAAAAGTTTAATAAACTGTTTGATTTTATATCTATTTTTGATATAATAAAGAAAGAGTAGGTGTAATGAATGAGAAAGAGAATGTTTATACTTTGTTTCCTTTTCATCCTTACTGGTTGTACAAAAGTAAATAACCCTAGTGAGTATATAAACCTAGTAACGGAGTGTTTGGCTTCCAATAAAATAACCAATGATGTCTCCCTTGGATACAAATATTATGTTCCAAGAGGGGTAGAAAAGGTACATGATTATAATTACAATCAAGTGTTCTTAAGTGATAATTGTTCTCTATATCTTTATGTGGACATTATTAGTTATTATTACAAAAAAACTCTACAACCAGCGCAAACAGAAAATGAATTTTACTACAAAACATTTAACTATGATAATAAAAAAGGGTATCTAAAGATAGAACAACAAGAAAATCAATATTTGGTGACCATGGTGTATAATTATTCAAAAATAGAGGTGTACACCCCAAAAGAAAAATTAAATAAAATGGTTACTTTAGCTTCTATTATTTTAAACAGTATTACCTATAATGATACCGTAATAGAGAAGGTATTAGAAGGAAATTTAGGAGAGTTTTCCGAATTTACTTATGAAGTAAAAAAACCAGATGGGGCAAGCAGTAACTTTTCTCAGTACTTAGAAGAGTATGTTCAAAAAGATGAACAACCACAAGAGGAAAAGTTACCAGATGAATAACAAAGAGAGGTGCAAATAAATGGGACTAATGGATAAGTTTAAAAACTTGTTTACTGATGAAGAAGTAACGGATGAGGAAGAGAATGAAACAATTGAGATAAAAGAAATCAAAAAGGAAGATGAAGAACATAAACTTCCTACCTTTATGCGCGAAAAAATAGAAAGAGAAAAACAAGAACAAGAAGAAAAACTTGTCAAAAAAATAGAGGTTAAACAAGAAGAGGCACCAGAAATTCGGGAATTAAAAGTAGAAAATATTGAAGAGCAACCCCTTATTCAAAGAGAAGGGAAAGAAATAGAAGAAAAACAATCATTTAAGTTTCCAATTGATTTAAATGATAATGATTTTATTGAAACCAGAAGTAGACAAGCCATTCATAAAGAAAGAAACAATGAAGTTCCCCATCCTAAAACAAAATTAGAACCCGCAAAACCAAAAGAACCAACGATAAAAAAGGAAGTCAAAGTCGCCGATTTATACAAAGATAAAAAAGAAGAGAAGAAAGAAGAAAGACATTTTAAAGCAACTCCAATAATTTCTCCAATTTATGGTATTTTAGATCAAAATTATACCTCTAGCGAAGTGGAAAATACTAAAGGGAATAATCTTGAGCACCAACGTCATTCTAAAAATGTAGATTTTGATTCGGTAAGAAAAAAAGCTTATGGTAGTCTAACCGAAGAAATAAAAGAAAATCTAATGTGTGAAAATTGTGAATACCTAAAAGAAGCCAAAGAATGCAAAAGATTAAAGGAAGAAGAAGAGTGTTTAACGGAGGAGTCTAAAGAAGAGTTAGATTATTTTAAAGAAGAACCAACTCCGAGAGACTATAGTAATATCACTTTAGATGAAGCAACAGAGAATTACTATGATTATGGTGTTGAATATGATAAATCTAACTACCAAAGTCAAAAAGAAAACAATATTAAAATAGTAAATCATGACACAGAAACAGGCCATTATAAAAAAGAAATTCCTCCTGTAAAAAGTAGTATTAACTTACTATCTACTTTAAAGAAAGGGATGGGAGATGAGAAAATAGACTCTACTCCTGTTCAACAAACGCCTTCTTCAAAAGAAGAAAAAAATTTAGAGTTAACGGATGATTTATTCAATTTGATTGACTCAATGTATGACGAAAGGAAAGATGCAAATGATTAATGCAAATACCTTTTTATTAATATTAATTGGGATTCTTTGTTCTATATTATTAGTCGTTCTAATAATATTAAGCGTAAAGCTAATTTATACTATCGATCGAGTAAATAAAGTGATGGATGAAATTGATATAAAAATATCAAAATTTGATAAAGCCTTTAGCTTGGTGGATGTGGTAACAGATAATATGGCACTTATTAGTGATAAATTAGTTGATGGAATTAGTTACATGATTCGAAAAATATTACGAAGAAAAAAGAAAGGAAAGGAAGAAGAGATAAATGAAGAATAAAAGAAGTGGATTAGGAAAATTCTTAGCAGGTGTAGGATTAGGAGCAGGGTTAGGGTTACTTCTTGCACCTAAATCAGGAGAAGAGACAAGAAAACTTTTGAAGAAAAAAATGAATGAATTAATCAATGAAGCCAAAAAAATTGATATGAATGAAGTGAAAGATGATTTTTTAGCTAAAGTTGAAGATATTAAAAATGAACTAGAGGATTTAGACAAAGAAAAAGTTTTAAAAATTGCGAAAGAAAAAGCTGAAGACATTAAAAAGAAAACTTCTGATCTTGTTGAATTAGCCAAAGAAAAAGGAACTCCAGTTTTAGCAGGAGTAGCCAGTGACGTTCGTGAGAAAGCAATTGATATTACAAAAGAAGTATTAAAAAAATTAGAAAAAGTCAATTAAAAACAAAGATTAGGAAATGATCTTTGTTCTTTTTTTCCAAAAAGTAGTAATTCCAATGATCAGATAAACAAGAAAAAGGCAAAGACACACATAAGGAAAAATATTCAAACCAATGTGATAAAACAAAGTATTATTTTGAAATAAATAGCGGCTTCCCAAAATCAGTAAGATAGTAGAAATAATAGGAACAACTTTTCTACTATCTTTTTTAATGAAAGAGCTAAGGTGATAAACCACTAAAGATAGGGTAATAAAGGAATTTAAAATCCATTTAATATAAATAAAGTTTTCAATTCGCTCAATAAAATTAAACAAAGATATTTTCTTTAATACCGTATATTCTGGATACTGATAAACTTGACATAAATATATTCCAAGTGAACCAATAGATAAAACGATAGCCAAAAAAGCAAAAAGGAAGGCTAGAAAATAAAAGAAAGTAAAATATTTCCAAGCATTTTTATTGTCACTAATTCGTTTTCTAGGAATAATTAGTAGCATAAAAATAGGTGTAACATTCGTAAGCGTTAGCAAAATACTACCTCGAAGAGGAGTACCAATCCCATTTTCTAAATAAGGCTTTAAATTAGAAGTATTCACTGTAGGCAGTAATCCCGTCGTGCTAATAATCGTCATAAAAATAATAACACCAACAAAAATAACCGCAACCCTAGATATATTCTCAATTCCAAAAGATACATTATAAATAATAAGAATACCAAATAAAATCATAAACCAAAGAATAGGGGTTTCCGCTAAAAATTGAGAAATGACAAAATTACTAATATTAAATAGCTGAACCATTCCAACAAAAAAGAGAAAAATATTAATCAAAATATTCAAAAAATTTCCAAAAACATTTCCAAATAAACCGAGGTTCATTTCTAAAATATTTTTCTCATCACTAGCATAAAAAAGATATAAAAATAAAGCAAAAGGAAATAGGCCAATAAGAAATGAAAAAATTACACAAATCCAAGCATCAACCCCAGCAATATGTATTAAATTATGACTTCCCACCCCACTAAAAAGAGAAAAAATAGGAGATCCAAGTAAACAAGCAAATGAAAAACTGCTTAATTTGTCCTTTTTCATTTTACGACACCTCGATTCAAATTTCCTTTTTCCTGTCCTTTAATTTTCACACTAACATTAACTTTCATATTTTGAAAACCATCCTGCTTAAATTCATCTTTTATTTTTTGAAAGTATTTAGGATAACTCTTATAAATGACATCACCAAATCCAAAAATATCACTATTATACTTCTTTTGAATAGACAAAATCGAGCGTTCCACCATTTTTTTTAGTTCTTGATTTAATTCCTTTTCTAACTTTGATACCTCTTCTAAATTTTCTAAATCGATTTTTTCATTGACCTCACTAATTGCCGATTTTCCCGTCAAAGTAATTTTCATCTCGTTTTTGTTCTTATCAAATTCCATTTTAGAAGAAAGTCGAATAATTTCATGAACAATATATTCATTATCATGTCCACTGGTTCGAATGAAAAAGTTTTTCGCGGAATCTCTTAAAATATTATAGGTAAGTGATTCTTCTTCTGTTAAGTATCCTATTAACTTATTATTCCGAAAAATCGCCATGCCATCAATAATCGAAGTAGCCTTAACCGAAGTATTGGAAATATTTTCTTTATCTTCACCCAAATTCACATTTCCCTTCATACTAAGAACAGGGAGAACAAGTTCAATATTGGGATTAAGGACATTACTAATCAGTTCATGATAAGTTACTACATTTGCAAATCCTAAATATTTATTATTATTCTCTAAACTATTCCGAATATTCTCGGAGGATATCTTTTCTAAAGGAGTAGTAATTTTTAAAATATCATCACTTTTTCCAACCAAAACCTTAAATTCACTGCGAATTTCTGGGCTTCTTGCAAAAGAATCTAAAATATCCATCAAATATTCACGAGCAATCCCCTCATCAATCACTAAAATCTCAATATGAGCTCCATACATCTTTCTAGGGGACTCTTTCATCATCTTTCGAATTGCTTCTTGAACAGATTTAGCTCGAGAGGTATAAATAATAAACTCAGGCTCTTCTCCACTAGAAGCATCTTGTTCTTTTTTTGGATTAATAACTTCTGTAGTCAGTTCAATCTCATTATCAACCTTACGAATACTAACCCCACTTACAATAGCGAGTTCATTAATTTCCCGATAGTTATAGCATCCCGTTAAAAGAAAAATAATGGGAATGATAAAAATCATCTTTTTCATGAGTTTTTCCTCCTATATTTAATCTCGTTACTAGATAATGCAGGCTCTCTTTTATTTAAGCATTTTGTTGGAAATTTAATCATACTATTTTTAAGTCCAACAAGGGAAATAGGAGAATAAGGCATTAAGTAGCATAAACCAAAGGAATGAAGGGAAGATAGTTTGATGATAAAAAAGATAAATCCAAGCAATACACCAATAATACCAAAAAGAATTCCGCCAACCATAAATAAAAGTCGCCACCATCTTATGCCATTAATCACCTCTGGTTCAGTAAATAAAAGAGAAGACAAAGACGTAATTGCCAAAACAATAATCATAATGGGAGAAACAATTCCGGCATTAACTGCAGCATCTCCTAAAATCAAAGCCCCAACCGTAGATAGGGCACTTGTCGTAAAAGTAGGTCCTCGCAAATCTCCCTCTCTTAAAATTTCAAAAGCAAGCATCATAATTATTGCCTCAGCAAAAGCAGGAAAGGGAACAGAAGACCTTTGAGAGGCAAAACTAACCAACAATTGCGTGGGGAGCATTTCTTGATTAAATGTGGTAATCGCGATATAAACCCCTGGGGTAAATAACGTAATAAATAGCGCCATATAGCGAATAATTCTGGTTAAGCTAATATTAATACTTTTCCCATAACTATCTTCTGAAGATATTAATAAATCGTTCATAACGATTGGTAAAATCAAAGCAAACTGGCAGCAATCAATCATAACAACCATTCGCCCACCCAAGATAGCTTGACACACCCGATCAGGACGCTCTGTTGAAATCATCGTAGGTAAAACACTCTTATTTTCCTTTTCAATCAAATTTTTTATTGTCCCGCAATTAATCACCCCATCAATATCAATACTCTTAATTAATTTAGAAACTTCCTCAATCAGATTTTTATCACATACACCATTTAAATAAACTAAATTTACCTTTGTTTTTGTATATCTTCCTACTTCAAGAGATTCCACCCAAAGTTGATTATCTTTAATCCGTCTGCGAATTAATCCCATGTTTGTCTGCATATCTTCAACAAACGAATCCATTGCACCCCTAAGCGCACTTTCTGTTTGGGGAGTACTAATACTTCTAGATAACTTTCCCTTTGTTTCAAGAGCAAAATACGTAGAAGAATTTTCTAGTAAAATAATGGTAAAACCATAGTGCAAGTAATAGCAAATATCTTCATAAGTGGTTATTTTACTTACCTTAAAGTTTTCAATTTCATTGAAAATAACTTCCTCTAACTTTTTTTCCTTTGGATAAATTTTATTAATTCTATCTAAACTTCGAATAATAAAATCACTAATCTTATCCGAAGAAGTAAGAGGTTCATTATAAATAATATAAACTTCTCTTTTACATACCATTTTCTTTCGATAAGTAATTTCTTTACTATTATTTGTCTCCGTCTTTAATCTATTCACAAGATCTTGAATTTCATTCACCACAAATCACCTTGTTATTAGTATGAAAAAAAAATGAATTTTTATAATCAAAATCTAATATTCGCGAAAAAAGTTCTCATTTTTTTTAAAGATGAAAAAAAATACAACTTAGGAATTGTAGTTAAAATAAAAATATTATATAATGAAGATAATAGAAAAAGGGTGAGCGTATGAATACAATTGGCAATTATTTTATCAAAAAAGAAACTGACGGGGTAGCACTTAAAGAGAATCGAATAGAAGGGAAAAAATTTCGTTTTACCATCTTAACCGAACGTTTAGTTCGATTAGAATATAGTCCAAAAGGCGTTTTTGAAGATCGAACTTCTCAACAAGTTATTTTTAGAAACTTTCCTCAAGTTAAATTTAGCTTTACACAAACAGAGACATTAATCCAAATTGTAACCTCTTACTTTACATTAAATTATGACAAAAATAAACCATTTTTAGGAAGTAAACTCTCTCCAGCTGCAAATTTAAACATTAATTTAAATGGGACAGAGAAAATTTGGTATTATCACCATCCAGAGGCTAGAAATTTTGGTGGAATCAACTATTCTTTAGATGATTTTAAAGGAAATTTAAAACTAGGAAAAGGGCTATATTCAACGGATGGTTTTGCAACTTTAGAGGATAGTAACTCACTCGTTTTAGATAGTCATTATAACTATGTCCAAAGAGAATCGGGGAATATCGATCTTTATGTTTTTATGTATAGAAAAGATTTAGGGTTATGTCTTAAAGATTACTATCAACTAACAGGCTATCCCGTTTTATTACCACGATATGCTTTTGGAAACTGGTGGAATAAAAATGAAGAATACCACATTACTGAAATAAACCAATTATTGCATAACTTTCAGGAGGAAGATATTCCACTTTCGGTTTTATTTTTAGGAAATAAATGGTGTAACCCTTCTGATGGCATTCTTTTTGACCAACAAATTTTACCCCAAGAACAATTAAAACAATTATGTAATCATTATCAAGTAAAATTAGCCATAACAACTAATCCTGAAACCCCAATCACCCAAGAAAGTCCCCTTTACCAAAGTATACAAGCATCAAATGGAACCATGAATACGGCATATTCATTATTTCCCTTAGACGCTAAGCATTTAAATCTTTATTCGCAGTATGCCATAAAAACATGGATTTCCGCAGGAATAGATAGTATTTATTTGGATTACAACAATAAAAATTATAAAAAAGATTTGGCTCTTCTGAACCATTATGTTAGTGCAATGTATGGATTAATGGCCAATAAAAGAAGTGTTATTTTAGCTAGAAATCATACCTTTGCCCCCCAAAGAATAAGTATTATTTTCACCGGAAAGACGAAAGTAGATTGGAATACATTATCAATACTACCACAATACCAAATGTCGGCATCCAATAATGGAATTAGTTATATTGCCAGTCCAATTGGCGGATATTATGGAGGAATTGAAACTTTTGAATTGTACATTCGTTACATTCAATTTGGTGTCTTTAATAGTTTATTCATCTTATCCAGTGATGGAGGAAAATATTATAAAAGAGAACCGTGGCGTTGGAATGTTGCAGAATCAGAAATCATCAAAAAATATCTACGTTTAAGATACTATTTAATTCCTTATCTTTATACCGAAAGTTATCTTTACTCTAAAAGTGGCAGTCCAATGATTCAACCTTTGTATTATAAATATCCAAAAATTTATGATGAACCTCTATATAAAAATCAGTATTTTTTTGGAAGTGAAATGTTAGTTTGCCCAATTGTCAAGAAAAAAAATATCGTGATGAACAGAGTAGTTCAAAGAATGTTTATTCCCGAGGGAATTTGGTACGAGTTAGAAAGTGGTAAAAAATATGTTGGCAATAAGTATTATATGAGTTTTTATAAAGATGAAGATTATCCTGTTTTTTGCCGTGAGGGGGCTATCATTCCGCTTTCTAGTCAAACAACGACCGCGCTTCCCGTTAATATGGAAATTTTAGTTTTTCCTGGAAGAGATGGGAAATATGTATTGTATGAAGATGATGGAATGAGTAACAATTATAAATCGGGTGCTTTTTCTCTCACTGAGTATATCTTTACTTACACAATGAATCATTATAGCCTGGTGATTCAAAATAAATCTAATCCTGGTTTATTACCAGAAAAAAGGAATTATAAGATTCGATTTAAAAATACAAAAATACCCGCTGAAGTAAACATTCAATTAGGAACATCACCCTTTCCAGGAAAAGTCTTTAATGAGAGAAATGATCTAATTATAGAACTCTCTAATGCCTCTACAAGTACACCTCTTAGTATAACCTGTACGAGTGAATCGATCCTTTTAAATTCGATGGAAAGATTAATTAATGATGATATTCAAGGAATACTAGAAGATCTAGAAATAGAAACCATTTTAAAAGAAAAAATTGATGCCGTTCTTTTTAGTAATTTATCAATAAGAAAGAAAAGAATTGCGATTCGTAAATTAAAAAGAGCCGGGCTTGAACCAAAATTTATCAAAATGTTTTTAAATTTACTTGAATATATTAAAACAGTTTAGTATAATAAAGAAAACGTTGATGAAAAAGGTAGTAATAAAAATAATACTTGCCCAGAGAGTAAGAAAAGGTGGAAGCTTACGAAGTATTTTTTATGAACTTATTTTTCTAGTTGCCAATTGTGCCGGGAAGACCGTTATCAAAGAAAGTAAAAAGTAGGATGGTACCGCGTTTATACGCTCCTAGCAAAGGAGAAAAAGACGCGTTTTTTAGTTGGGAGGATAATCATGAACATTTTACTAGAGTATAGTCTTGTTTTTATTGCCGTATATATTTTGAATTATTTTGCGCTTGTTCGCGGAAAGAAAAAATATGATAAGAAAAAAATTCCTACAGAACTTTTATATTTAAAAAGAGTTTATGGAGTAAATATTACAAAAATTCCGTATCATCAGTTTTTGATTGTCTCTTCATTAATAAATACTTTTATTATCAGCACGATTTACATAATTATTATGTATTTATTACAAAATATCATCTTAAGAATTATAATCAGTGTCATCTTATTAATCTTAATGATTATTATTTGTTACGGTTTTTTGGCAAAATATTATTTATGGAAAGAGAGTGATAATTAATGTATAACTATAAACAAATTGAGAAAAAGTGGCAAAAATATTGGAAAGAGAATAATACTTATGTTGTGCCTAATTGTAGTGATCAAGCAAAAAATAAGTACTATATGCTAGTAGAGTTTCCTTATCCATCAGGAGTAGGCTTACATGTTGGTCATGCTAGAGTTTATACCGCCAGTGATGTTCAAGCACGATTTAAAAGAGCAAACGGTTATAATGTTTTATTTCCAATGGGATGGGATGCTTTTGGCGCTCCAGCAGAACAGTACGCAATTAAAAATCATATTCATCCTAAGATGGCTGTGCAAGAAAATATTAAAGTTTTTAAAGGTCAAATGGAATCATTGGGATTATCCATTGATTGGTCAAGAGAATTTTCAACTACCGATCCAGATTACTATAAATGGACACAGTGGCAATTTCTTCAATTTTATAAAGCCAATCTTGCTTATAAAGACGAAAAAGAAATTAATTGGTGTCCACAATGTAAAACAGGACTATCTAACGAGGATGCGCAAGGCGGTGTATGTGAAAGATGTGGCACAAAGACGACCAAAAAATTAAAAAATCAATGGCTTTTAAAAATGAGCAGTTATGCGGATAAATTATTAGATGGTCTAAAAGATACAGAGTTTTTAGATAAAGTTAAGACCGCACAAGTGAACTGGATTGGAAAATCCATTGGGGCTTCTGTAAAATTTCCAATTTATGGTACGGATGATGATTTAGAAGTTTTTACAACAAGATGTGATACTTTATTTGGGGTAACTTTTATGGTTATTAGTCCGGAACACCCATATTTAAAAAAATACATGGACAAAATTCAAAATCGAGAAGAAGTAGAAGAATATCAAAAATTAGCCTTAGAAAAAAGTGAAATTGAAAGAACGGATGCAACAAAAGAAAAAACAGGAATTTGTCTTTCTGGTCTTAAAGCGGTTCATCCAATTACGGGAGAGTGTATTCCTATTTGGATAAGTGATTATGTTTTGGCGAACTATGGTACAGGAGCAATAATGGCGGTTCCTGCTCATGATGAGAGGGATTATGCTTTTGCAAAAAAATTTGGAATAAAGATTATTCCTGTTATCGAAGGAGGAGATGTATCTAAGGAAGCTTATATTGGGGATGGAATCCATATTCATTCAGAATTTTTAGATGGTTTAGGAAAAGAAGAAGCCATTTCAAAAATGTTAAAATACTTAGAAGAAAAACAAATTGGTGGTAAAAAAGTAAATTATCGTCTTCAAGATTGGATTTTTTCGAGACAAAGATTTTGGGGAGAACCAATTCCAATGATTCATTGTGATCACTGTGGTTGGGTTGAAGTCCCAGAGGCTGATTTACCAGTACGCCTTCCAGATGTATCCAGTTATGAGCCAACAGAAGATGGAGAAAGCCCTTTAGCCAATATTCAAGATTGGGTAAATACAACTTGCCCAAAATGTGGCGGGAAAGCCAAAAGAGAGACCGATACAATGCCTAACTGGGCCGGTTCTAGTTGGTATTGGTTAAGATATATGGATCCGCACAATACAAAAAAATTCGCAAGTTGGGAAGCCATGAAATATTGGGGAATGGTTGACTTATACGATGGAGGAATGGAACATGCAACGAGACATTTACTTTATGCTAGATTTTGGAATATTTTCTTGCATGAACAAGGATTAGTTCCTTATCGCGAGCCTTTCTTAAAAAGAATTAGCCATGGAATGATCCTTGGTGAAGGCGGCGAGAAAATGAGCAAAAGTAAAGGGAATGTTGTAAATCCAAACGATATGATAAGAGATTATGGAGCAGATGCTCTAAGAGTATACGAAATGTTTATTGGGGACTATACCAAAGATGCAACTTGGAGTGAAAATGGTCTAAAAGGATGCAAAAAATTCTTAAATAGAGTTTGGAATCTTCAGGAAAAATTAAATTCTGATGAATTTTATAGTAACCAATTAGAAAATTTTATCCATAAAACCATCAAAAAGGTTACCTACGATATTGAAAGTTTAAACTATAACACAGCCATTTCAGCTCTAATGATTCTTTTAAATGAAATGGATAAACAAACAACCATTACTAGAAAGGATTATCGAACTATCCTTCAATTACTAAATCCTTTCGCTCCTCATATTACAGAAGAATTAAATCAAATCTATCATTTAGGAGAAGAATTTTCGACGAGTACATGGCCACAATATGACGAAGCAAAAACAATTTCTCAAGAATTAGAAATAGGGGTTCAAGTTAATGGAAAATTAAGAACAACAATAAAAGTAGAAAAAGATACGGCAAAAGAAGAATTAGAAAAAATGGCATTAAATGATGAAAAAATAATAAAATATACCAAAGATAAAGAAATCATAAAAATTATTGCCATCCCGAATCGAATTGTAAATATTGTAATAAAATAAAAATCCCTTTTTTTAAAATTTAAACAAGGATTAAAGAAACACATCTAAATTTTTCGATGTGTTTTTTTGGAGTCTTCGAAACTCAAGTGGACCTATTAAAAAAATTGTGATAAAGTTATTGAATCCCAATTTAAAGTTTTATAAAAAATAGTTTAATTTAGGTATTCTTTAGAAATTTTAAAAGAATAAAAGACAATAAAGATCCCACCCAAAACTGAGATATGATTTTTCAGAACCATCGAATGCCGAGGAAACTCTTTTCATGTTCCTTTTTTAGTGACCAAAAATAGGGTTAAAAAACTTAAAACAAGTATTAATGTACTAAGAGGTTAGCTCAATATTCTTTTAAAAATTTTTTTCAAACAAACCAAAATTTTAATCACAAATTAGAATTTGACAATTTCATCTTCAAATGATATATTGGTGAAAATAGGAGAGTGATAAAAATGTTAGATTTTAATTTTATGGCAAAAACTTATTATGAATTTGGAAAAGATAAAGAGAAGTTAGTAGGAAAAATGATCAAAAAGTTTGGCGGCCATCGTGTCTTGATTCATTATGGCGGTACGAATATTGTAAAAAATGGCTTATTAGACAAAGTAAAAAAGTACCTTGACGAGGAAGAAATAACTTATTTTCTTTTAGGGGGTGTTATAGCTAACCCAGAAAGCAATCTTGTATATCAAGGAATCGAATTATGCCGTCAAGAGAATATTGATTTTATTTTAGCCATTGGTGGTGGATCCGTAATTGATAGTGCGAAAGCAATTTCTTCAGGAGTATTATACGAAGGAGATTTTTGGGACTTTTTTCGGGATAAAGAAAGAAAAACAGTGGAAAAAATATTACCTTTAGGCGTTATTTTAACCATTGCCGCCGCGGGTTCCGAAAGCTCCCAAAGTATGGTAATCACAAATAGCAAAACCAAACAAAAAAGAGGAAATATTAAATGTGATGCTGTTCGTCCGACATTCGCGATCATGAATCCAGAATTAACCTATACGGTGGGAAAAGCTCAAACCGCCTATGGAATTGTCGATATGATGAGTCATATCATAGAAAGATATTTTTCTAACACGGAAGAATGTTTGGTTACGGATAATTTTTGTGAAGGATTGTTAAAAGCCGTGATGACTGCAGGACGCATCGTCAACGAAAATCCAAACGATTATCAAGCAAGAGCCAACTTAATGTGGGCATCTACGGTAGCACATAACAATATTTGTGGCTTGGATCGAGAACAAGATTGGGCTAGCCATAAAATTGAACATGAATTATCTGCAAAATATGGAATAGCGCATGGTAAAGGGTTAGCTGTTGTTGTAATTAAATGGATGCGCTATGTATCAAAAAGAAATCCTAGTAAATTTAGAAGCTTTGGCAAAAATGTTTTTGGTATTCAAACCGATCTTCTTGAAAATGAAGATGATGCTATTGAAATAGGAATCCAAAAGTTACAAGAATTTTGGTTAAGCTTAGGAATGCCAAGTCGTTTTGAAGAATTAGGTTTTCAAGAAAAAGATTTAACCTCCTTAGTGGAAAATATTGACTATAACAGCGACGGAACAATTGGTGCATATGTTAAGTTAAACAAAGAAGATGTTCAAAATATTTATCATTCCTAAAAAATACTTCTCATCATTAGAAAATAAAAAGTAACCTGTTCGTTTATTTTTAATTCAAATAAAATATTTATATTATAATGATAACAGGTTTAGGAGTTGTGGTGAGATGTTTAGTTGTTATGATTTTGAAAAAATAAAAGATGAAGGAATTTATAATGTTGCTGATATTCTAAATAAAGAGAATAATTATCTTTTTCTTGATTTTTATTCTGTTTTTCATCTCTTAAAAAATGGAGTAATCGAAGATAAGAGCCTAATTATTAAGCAATTAATTCAAAAGAATCATCAATACAACTTAGAAGTTGTGGATAAAAATTATGATTATCTTCTAAAAGAAATCAATGCCTTACGTAAGAGGGGAATAGAGATCTTATTTTTATTAAGTTACTTAAAGAATTTAGAAAATGTAGAATATGAAAAAATTAACAAATATGAACAAGAATTAATCAATAAAAATCTTTATCATTTTAGAAGCATTTTAACAGGAAAAGATTTAAAATATATTTTAAATGATTTTACAATGACGATTTTGCAATTTAAAATCAATTTAGAAGCAATTAATAACCTAAACACTTATACGAAGTTTATTAAAGTTCAAGTTCAAAGAGACGAAGAGGAAGAATATTTAAAAGTTCAATCAAGAAGATTGCCCAGAATCTTAAAAAAATTTTAAAATTCCCCACCTTTTTCTTGTTTCTCTTTTTTTTTTATGTTAAAATAAACTTGGCTTTTCAAAAAATATTCACGAATGCGGATTTATTTCTTCTAGTGCTTAGTAAAATTATTAAGTGAAGAAATAAATAAGAAGTATTTGGAAGCAAAACAAAGGAGGAAGAAAAATGGCAGTAGTATCAATGAGCTACTTATTAGAAGCTGGTGTTCACTTTGGTCATCAAACCAAAAGATGGAACCCCAAAATGAAAGAGTATATCTACAACTCTCGTGATGATATTTATATTATTGATTTACAAAAAACTGTAGAAAAAATGGAAGAAGCATATGCGGCATTAACTAAGATCGTTTCAGAAGGCGGAAATGTCCTTTATGTAGGAACGAAAAAACAAGCAAGTGAAGTATGTCGTGAAGAAGCAACCCGTAGCGGAATGTTCTATATGACAGAACGTTGGTTAGGGGGAACATTAACAAACTTTAAGACGATTCGTCGTAGAGTAAAAAGATTAGAAGAAATTGAGTTAATGGAAAAAGACGGTACTTTTGAAAAATTACCTAAAAAAGAAGTTATTGGATTAAAGAAAGAATACGATAAATTAAACAAAAATTTATGTGGTATTCGTGATATGGTAAAATTACCACAAGCTTTAATCATTGTTGACTCAATTAAAGAAGAAAATGCAATTAAAGAAGCAAAAAAATTAGGAATTCCTGTATTTGGAATTATTGACACAAACTGTGATCCAGATGTTGTTGATTATGTTATCCCTGGAAATGATGATGCCGTAAGAGCAATTAAAGTTGTTTTAGGAGCATTAACTAATGCTATCGTTGAAGTAAAAGGTGGCACGATTGTTGATTATGTAACTGAGGATGAAAGTAGAAAGTCATCAAGACAAATGGATAAAGGAAACAAAAAATTTGAATCAAAAAAACGCGATAATAAAGAAGAAAAAAAAGAAGAAAAGCCAAGTAACGAAGAAGTTTCAGAACCTAAATTAGACTTAAACATTTTAACAGTAAATGAGTTAAGAGATTTAGCAAAGAAAAAAGAGATTTCGGGTTATTCAAAAATGAAAAAAGATGAATTAATTCAATCTTTAAAATAAAATAAGGAGGATATGAATTTATGATTAGTGCGAGCATGGTAAAAGAATTGCGTGAAACAAGTGGTGCAGGAATGCTAGATTGTAAAAAAGCATTAGAAGCAACAAACGGAAATATGGATGAAGCAATAAATTGGTTGAGGGAGAAAGGAATTTCTAAAGCAGCCAAAAAAGCATCTAGAATTGCTGCTGAAGGACTAGCTTATGCTAAAATTGTTGAAAATAAAGCTGTGATTGTTGAAGTAAATTCGGAGACAGACTTTGTTGCCAAAAATGAAGAATTTAAATCATTAGTAAATGAAATTGCTGATGTCATTTTAGAAAATCATCCAAAAACATTAGAAGAAGCTTTAGAACTTGTTTCTAACGGGAAAAAACTTTCTGATATTATTTCTGAGAAAATAGCTACTATCGGTGAGAAATTATCATTTCGTCGTTTCGAAATCTTAGAAAAAGAAGATAATCAAATTTTTGGAACATATTCTCATATGGGCGGAAAAATTGTTACAGTTGTAATAATGGAAGGAAATGATGCAGAACTTGCAAAAGATATTGCAATGCAAGCAGCTGCAATGAAACCAAATTACTTAACTCGTGATGAAGTTCCAGAAGAAAGAGTTGAACAAGAAAGAGCAATTTTAACAGAGCAGGCTGAAAACGAAGGATTAGATAAAAACAAATTACCAATGATTGTCAACGGACGTCTAAACAAATTTTATGAAGAAGTATGTTTAGTTGATCAAGGATTCATCAAAGAAAACAAGATGAAAGTTGGAAAATATGTTGAATCTAAAAATAGCAAAATTTTGAAATTTGTTCGCTATGAAGTTGGCGAAGGAATTGAGAAAAAAGAAGAAAATTTTGCTGACGAAGTCATGAAACAAATGAATGCTTAAAAGAGGAAAGAATTAGGAATCAAAGCCTAGTTCTTTTTTTTGCTATTAAAAAAAGATAAATAAGTTAATCAACTTACTTATCTTTTTTAGTGGTCTAAATCTTTTGTTAAAAGTCCTATATTAACAAGTCCGGATAGAGCGACAATAACATAAACAACTCTAGTTAAAATCGTTCCATCTCCAAATAAAAACTCAACTAAATTGAAATTTAGAATACCAACTAGTCCCCAGTTCACACAACCAATAATGGCAAGAACTAGTGTAACCTTATATAACGTACTCATCATCTGCCTCCTTTTTCTAGTAATATTATTTGACAAATTTTGAAAAATTATTCATAAATAGATAAGAAAAATATATAATTACATTGAAAGTAAAGAGGTGAATATGAAAAAGATTTTAGAGTTTTTAGCGGTGATCAGTATTTTTTTATTAACCGGATGTGGAGTAAAAAATGCAAATAATGTTTTAAAAGACTTAGAGAAGAAAGTAAATAATGCTTCTAGTTATTATCTAGAAGGTGAGATGGAGATTATGAATCATGAAGATACTTATACTTACCAAGTAAAAGTATCTTATCAAAAAAATGATTATTACAAAATCGAACTTACCAATACCTTAAATAATCATGAGCAAGTCATTTTAAGAAATGATGACGGTGTCTATGTTGATACCCTCTAAAGTTACAAAATAAAAACTTTACAGATAAATCAGTATTTTTTGTCTACTAAACAAAAAGTCAAAAAGAAAATGGAAATCTATGCTATACTAAAGATGAAAAAATGTAATTTGCAACTGATATTTTCCCTTTTGCAACCTTTTTTCGGTAGCGCAACCGCAGATTATTATGCTAAACTAGGCGGTAGAAGAGGTGAAAAAAATGAAATTTTATGAAAAATTAGTCATTTTAAGAAAGAAAAATAATTTAAGTCAAGAACAGCTCGCGGACAAGCTAGGAGTATCCCGTCAAGCTGTTTCTAAATGGGAGTCAGCATCCTCTGTCCCCGATATGGAAAAAATGATGCAATTATGTAAAATTCTAAACTGTACCTTAGAAGAATTAGTAGATGATGGAGTAGGAGGAAGAAATCCAGAAAAAACATCTGATGGAAAATTAAATTTTAAAGAATACTATCAAGAATTTCTAGATTTTATTACCAAAACTTTTAATATGTTTTGGAGTATGCGGTTAGTAGAGAAAGTAAAATGTATTTTAGAAATGCTTTTTATTACATTTATCCTATATTTAGCATGGCTTATCTGTGGAACAATTATCCAAAGAGTATTTGCCGATTTAATCTATTTATTTCCCTCCCAAGTAATGAGGGTAATTAGAAACTTATCCTCATTTATCTATACCATTTGTGGTGTTACAGTAGGTTTTATCTTACTCATTCATATCTTTAAAATTAGATATTTAGATTATTTTATTACCATTGAAGATGATAATACAAATGAAAAAAGCATCGAAACGCCAATCGAAGAAGAAAAAAACAAAGAAGAACATCAAAGAACATTCATGGAAAAACACAAAAATAAAATTATCATCCGCGACCCAAAACATACTACTTATCATTTCTTTGATTTTTTAGCAAGAATTGTTGTCTTATTCTTAAAAGGCTTTAGTCTAATGATCTCAATTCCTTGTATGATAAGCTTTATTTTTATTACGTTTTTCGCATTCTCTAGCTTATTCTATTTAAAATATACCATCCTTTATTTCGGTATCTTTTTAGTTATGATAGGGGCAATACTGATGAATTACTTACTCTTAAAGTTTATTTATAACTTTATTTTTGAACAGAAAAATAACTATAAAAGAATCTTTATTCTCTTGATTCTAAGCCTTCTTCTAGTAGGAATAGGTGCTAGTGTTAGTTTTATGACATATACTTCTTTTGAATTAACTTCTTCCTATTTAGAAAAAGACTTAATGAAAACAACAGAAGAAATTCCTTTAGCGAATGATATCAATTTACCTTTCTTAAAAAATCAAGTAGTAGAGTATGAAATAAATAATACCAAAGAAAAAGTTGAAATCGAAATCAATCATCCTAGAGAATATGAAGTTTATTTATATCAATCCGATGATACAAGTAACACATATTTTCTAGATTATTACACCAAAGATACTATCGGTGAATTACAAATAATGAATGAATTATTCAAGAAGCATAAAAGAATAGACTTAAGACATAATTACCAGTTTAAAATAAAAATTACGGCCAAAGAAGATGTCATTTCAAAATTAAAAAATTTATATGATTAAAATACTAAAAAAATGAGTAAATTCTATATCAGTATTTTAAATGAAAAAGGAGAAAACTATGATAACCTTAAAAAATGTATCAAAATATTATTACAGTAAAGGCATTATTGCCAGTGGTTTTACCAAAATTAATCTAACCCTAAATTTAGGAGAATTTGTAGCAATTACCGGAGAGTCAGGAAGTGGAAAAAGTACCCTTCTAAATGTCATCAGTGGCCTAGATTCCTATGAAGAAGGGGAGATGTATATTGATGGAAAAGAAACAAGCCATTATACCGAAAATGACTTTGAGAATTACCGCCGCAAATACATCAGCAATATCTTTCAAAATTTTAACCTAGTCAATAGTTACACCGTTTATCAAAATATTGAACTAGTGATGTTAATCAACGGGAAAACAAGAAGAGAAGTCAAAGCAAAAGTCTTAGAATTAATTAAGAAAGTTGGCCTTACCAAATATAAAAATACCAAAGTATCAAAATTATCTGGTGGCCAAAAACAAAGAGTAGCCATTGCTAGAGCCTTAGCCAAAGAAACCCCTATCCTAATCGCGGATGAGCCAACCGGTAACCTAGACTCTACCTCTGCTAAAGAAATTATCAAATTACTTCATGATATTTCTAAAGATAAATTAGTCATTATTGTAACACATAACTATGACCAAGTAGAAAAGTATGTAACAAGAAAAATTAAAATGCACGATGGCAAAATTTTAGAAGATAAAGTCCTAAAAGATACAAAGAAAGTAACTTATCACGAAGAAAAGAAACAAAATTACTTAAAAGTCTTTGAAAAATTCAGATTAGGTCTTCGCAATACGTTTAATATTTTCCCTAAATTTATTTTAGTCTTAATGGTCTATCTTTTTGTCGTATCGGCTGTCATGATGGAATATTCTTTCTTTAAAAAGCAACTTTTCATCAATGAAACTTCTGGGTATAATAATTTCTTTCAAAATACAGAACTAACTAGAATTGTAATCAAGAAAGAAAATAAAGAAGCATTTACTGAAGAAGATTATAACCAAATTAAAAGTATTCCCCATATAAAAAAGATTGTTCCTTATGACTATCTTTTGGATAACGTTGTCTATCTTCATGATGAAAATTCCTTCTACTACCAAGGAACAATTAACGATATTAGCACACTAAACAAGAAAAAAATAACGTATGGGACACTTCCTACAAAAAGTGATGAAATTCTAATCTTAGGAAGCCCAAATGATTACTCTCTAAATAGTTTAGGAAAAGAAATTATTGGAAAAAAAGTCAGTATCGAAATGGGCAATTCTAGTGATATGAAAAAAACTTATACCATAACAGGTCTTATTTATGATGAAGAATTAAAGTATAATGAAAATGGTTATATTTATGGTACCAAAGAGTTAGTAAATGATTTAAAATTTGTAATGAATACGTCTGTTAGTCAATTAAAAGTTTTATTCCAAGAAGAATACCATGATTCTAATTCTTATGATATTCATTATAAAATTATTCCAAACGATAAAGTAAAAAGTGGTACATGCCTAATTTCTAGTGATTTTAATATGACTTGTAAAAATGAAACTTGCAAAAATTATCCCTTAAAAGTAGAGGTAAATAATTTATACTATCAAGATAATTTAGAATTAAAAGTAGAAAATACTTATGATAAAAAGAATATAAAAACACTTCTTGGCGATTATGACTATGATACTTATAATGGAGCTATCTTTATTAATCAAAGTGATTATCAGCGAATTTTTAATAAAGGAAATTATCAAAGCAGTGTCTTTGTTGATGAAGTAAAGAACTTAGATACAGTAAATGATACCCTACAAAAAGAAAATTTAAAGACACTAAAAATTAAAGATACTCTAGTAACATCCGGAATTGTAGAAGCCCTAAAAATAGTAAGAGCGATTGTAACTGCCATTTTATTTATTACCTTGTTCTTTATTGCCTACTTCGTTGTACGAATTATTTTAAAATCAAGAAATACTTATTTTGGCACTATCCGTATTTTAGGAACCCGTTGCAAAGACTGTAAACACCTATTAGAAATTGAATTATTTACTACTTCAAATATCGCTTACTTTACCTTTATTCTGCTCTTAATCTTAAATCAAAATCATATCTTAAATCTATCCATCTTATCTAGTGTCATAAATTACTTAAAATTATCTGATTATATCCTACTATATTTAGCGTGCAGTCTAATGTCTTACCTAATTAGCCTTAGATTCTCAAGAAAAATATTTAAAAATAGTGCCATGAAAACCATGAGAGAGGAAGTGTAGAAATGTTAAAATTAATCAAAGTAAATAAATATTTTCATAAAAGAAAAAAGAATCAAATTCACGTCATTGATAATACTTCCCTTGAATTAGGAAATACTGGCTTAGTTGCCTTATTAGGAGACTCTGGCTGTGGAAAGACTACACTTTTAAATGCCATAGGTGGATTGGATAAAATTAAAAGTGGATCTATCTATATTAATGAGGAAAAAATAAGTTCAAGATGGATTCATAAAGTAGATAGAATTAGAAACTTACATATTGGTTATATCTTCCAAGATTATAAATTAATTGATTATCTATCCGTGTATGATAATGTGGCGATTGTCTTAAAAATGTTAGGCATCAAAAATAAACAAGAGATAAAAGAAAGAGTAGAGTATGTCCTAGAATGTGTTGGTATGTTAAGATACCAAAGAAGACCTGCAGGCATGTTATCTGGAGGAGAAAGACAACGTGTTGGTATAGCAAGAGCCATCGTTAAAAATCCAAGTATCATTTTAGCAGACGAACCAACCGGCAACCTAGACAGTAAAAATACATTAGAAATCATGAAAATTATTAAAGCAATCTCTAAAAACCGTCTTGTCATTTTAGTAACCCACGAACAAAATCTAGCTTCCTTTTACGCTGACCGTATCATAAGAGTCTCCGACGGAAAAGTAATCTCAGACGAAGAAAACACCTCTGATCATGACCTAGACTATGAATTAGATAACTGCTTTTATTTAAAAGATTTTAAACATCAAAATACTTATCAAGAAAATAACACCAGTATTTCTCTTTATCAAAATGAACAAGAACCAATCTCCTTACAAATGGTAGTAAAAAATGGAAACATCTATATCAAAAGCAATACCAATATAAAAGTAGAAGCGGTTGATGAAACAAGAGATATTGAATTTATCGACAAACATTATCAAAAAATGGCCAAAAATAAATTAGAAGAATATCAATTTGATTTCTCTAAATTAGAAGGCTCTACCAAGAAAAAAAGATATGCTTCCATTATGAATCCTATCTCTTCAATAAAGACTGGGTTCTTAAAAGTATTAGATTATCCTATCTTAAAGAAAATTCTTTTATTAGGTTTCTTCTTAACCGGAATGTTTATTATGTATTCAACAAGTAGTATAGCCGCAACCTTAAAATTACATAAAGAAGACTTTATTATAATGGATGATCATTATTTAATTATCGAAAAGAATAAATTTAGTGAAGAAGAATATTTAGAATATCAAGCCCTAGAAGGCGTAGATGATTTAATCCCAGGAAATTCTCTCGTTAGTTTTCAGTTTCCTTTTAATGATTATTACCAAGTATATGATTCAGGAAATGCTTCCTTATCTGGCTCTTTAGTAAATTTAAATAAAATCAGTAAAGAAGATTTAATTATGGGAACGATGCCAGAAAATAATCATGAAATCGTTATTGATGCCCTTGTCGCCAAAAGAATGATGATTGATTCAGAAAATTATCAAATGGCTGGAATTACCAAAACGAAAGATTTTTTAAATCGAAAAGTAACGCTTCCTAATTTAGGAGAATTTAAAATTACAGGAATTACTGACCAAACAAAACCAAACATCTATGCCAATGAATCAATTCTTTTACCAATCGTTTTAAATAACACGGAAAATATTAAAGATAGTTTGGGTGAATCAAATACACCAAGCTTAGTGGCATATTCCCTATATCAAAATAAAATTACCATCAAAAAAGGAAGAGCCCCTCAAAATGATAATGAAATTATTGTAAATATCCAAAATGAAGAAAATATGCCTTTAAATAAAGAAATAAAAATATCGGATAAAGAAAAAAGAGTAGTCGTAGGCTATTATACCAGTGCTGATGCTTATCAATATTATTTCACAACTGATAATGCTATTCTAAAAAAATACTTAACCAAAACCAAATACCTAGCCATATATCCATCTAATGAAGAAAAAGTATTAAGTACTTTAAAAGAAAAGAAACTAAACGTTTATAATAGTTATCAAAAAAGTTTAGAAGAGTATCAAGAGCAAAAAAGGGAATCGAACAAAACAACCCTAATTGTATCAGGCGTAATGTTATTAATCTCATTCATAGAAATTTTCTTAATGATTCGCTCATCTTTCTTATCTAGAGTAAAAGAAGTAGGAATTTATCGCGCAATTGGCGTAAAGAGAAGAGATATTTATCAAATGTTTTCTGGAGAAATTATTGCCATCACGACCTTAGCAGGACTTCCAGGACTATTATTAATGGCCTATATTCTTTATGTATTATCAGGAATTAATTATTTATCTAGAATGATTTTAGTAAATCCTCTTATTGTAATATTGGCAATTGTCTTAACTTACTTTTTAAATTTAATCATTGGCCTATTCCCAATTTATAATACCATTAAAAAAAGACCAGCAGAGATACTAAGTCGCTACGACATCGACTAATCCTCTCTGCTTTTTCTTTATCAAAAATTACTCAAAAGATAACTTGATTTTTCTTTACAAATTCAACACTTTCATTTATAATATCTACCCGAGGTGAAATGATGAAGTACGATTTAACATTTTTATTTAAAATGGAAGAAAATTTCGAAAAAGGAGAACCATTCACAGAAGAAGAAAATAAAATTTTACTTACTCATCTAACTCAAACGACACAAAACTTTGAAGAAAATTTTTATGATAGGATAATCGGATTAACATTACTTAAAAAGTGCCCAGTTAATTTAGAAACATTTTCCGAAGTAATCAGACAATTTGTCCGCTCCCGAATTTTCACTTTAGATAGAGATTACTTTTCACAACATCCACCAATTTGTTTAATCGAAGAATTTCCAGAAAATGACAATTCGGAAGCAAAAAGCAGTTTTGGAAGGATAATACTTTCAAAAAAACTGGTAAAAAAATTGTATGCTGGACGTGCAGAATTCTTAAAAATTATTTTTCATGAACTTTCCCATGTAAACGATTATTTAACAATAAAGAAGCCAATTTTAGCAATAGAGAAGCCCTTTTTTGTAACGGATTTATTACTAAAAACAATGGACATCCTTATCATGATTTATCTTTCTGAAATAGATTTTTTCCATATACAACAACCAGTATACTATCAAACAAATTATCCATATTTATCATTTGAAATTGATGCTGAAATTAACGGATATAGAGGTTTACTAAATTACCTATCTAACTCAGGAATGTTAACGACAAAAAAACAAGAACAAGAAATTTATCAATATATGTGGGAATTAGAAAAAAAGAGAGAAAATCATTTAAGAATTACTGAGAATTTAAGTGATGTTCCGGCAGATATAATGCGTGTAGAGGACTTGTTTTTACATTATTTTCAAGATCAACCTTCTATTTTAAATGAGTACCCGGTCTTAAATGCAAACTATACCATGGAAAATGGAAAAATGCGTGAAAAAACAGAAGAAGAGAAAAAGGTATTTTACCAACAGATATAC
>CAKPAK010000012.1 GCA_934132915.1 uncultured Bacilli bacterium | reverse complement strand
GTGTTAATCCTATCATAGTTGTAAAATCAATGTCTCTAGAAATATCTTTGGCTATATTAAAGCCAGTTGTCATAGAGTCTAGAGTAATGGGACAAATTCCTGTCATAAATACTCTATCGACTATACCTAGACCAACATATTCTTTAATGGTAGAATAGAAGTTCTTTACGATTCCTTCGTTGCCTACTAAATTTTTAAATCGAGCACCATCCCCTTCTAGAATAGCATTCGTGAAATTGTCATACTCATCAATGATAATATATAATTTTTCTTCTAATTTTAGAGAATTAAAATATAAAATAAATTTTCTTATTAACATATTTGCAGACAAAGTCTTATCAATTTCAAAATTTACTTTATAGTAATCATTAAAATAAGTAATACCATCTCTTATTTTATCTGTAAATTCATTATCTAGGGAAGCTTCATCCTTATTATAAGTTTCTATATTGGAAAAATCTAACTTTAAAATATAATACTTATTTTTCCTTACTGTTGGGTGTTTATAGACGTAAGTATTTTTAAATAAAGAATCAAATAACGATTCACTTTTAATATCATAGTAATAATACATCATACTGGTAAATAGTGTTTTTCCAAATCTTCCTGGTCTTAAATAAACAAGGGTACTACCAACACTCTCTAATTTTTCTAAATAAGGAGTTTTATCGACATAAACATACCCCTCTTCCTGAAGTTTTCTATAGTTGCATATTCCATAGGGAATCTTTTTCATGAATGATCCTCTCCAATCTTTATGATTATTTTACTACAAGTTCGTTTAAATGGAAAGTCATACTAGGGATATTTTTAGAAAAAAAGGCAGGATAAAATCATAAACATTGAGAATTAGTTGAATCAACTAATTCTTTTACTTTTTCTGGATTTAAGTAAGTAAATATTTTTTCTATTTCATTTTCAAAATCCATACATAAATATTTTCTAATATTTTTAAGACTTAATCCATATATATCTTTTACTAATTTTAAAATTGATAAACAAAATTTCCTTATAATATTTAAATTTTTTTGTGCATTTTTCTCGAATGTTTTATTGTTGTCTTCTTTAAAAGTTAAATCTAGGTGCCAATGTAATTTATTTTCTATTGACCATTCTTTCCTAATTGCATTACTGAATTCTATTATATTACATGATAGATTACTAATATAATATCTAATTTCAACTGTTGTTTTGTTAGTTATAATATTACTAATAGTCTTTTTCACACAACCAATACTTTTTATGTTTCCCCATTTTTTATAGTTGTATAACCACATAACATCCTCTACTTGATAGTATTCATATTTAATAATTAAACTATGATTTTTTTCAGTATTGCAACAATAGTTTTCTTCTTTTAATTGTTTTAATATTTTTTCATCTTCAAAATAATCTACTAAATCTTCGTACGTATTTTCTTGATTTGATTTCACTGCTGCAACATAATAGCCCTTTTGATTTACTATTGTATCAATTGTTTTTTCTTGTGTATTTAAAGCATCAAAAGTAACAATAATATTCTCTAAATTTAATAAAGATAACAATTTAGGTCCAGTAGGAATTTCATTTGTTTTTTCTTCAATAAATTTCGTTGCAAGACAAATTCCCAAATTGTTTGAATAAATACTCATTGCCTGAATAGATTTTATTTCTCCAGTTTTTGAACTATTTCTTCCTGAAGAATTACAATTTTTTCCATCCATTGCATAAACATCTTTTTCGTTACTATATTTAGATTTATCATTTAAAATATTTTGATATTGCTTAAGCATTTTTAAAAGAAAGTTTACTAAAATTGGCTCTACTTCGTTAGGATTAATTATAGACATAACTCTTTTAAAAGTTACCGCTTTTGGTATGTCAGCATTTAAAAATAAAAATTTTTTAAACCAATCATAATGCTTTCTTGCAAACATTTCGATTTGTACCCATTCATCACAATCAGATAAAATAGCAAAAAAAGTAATCATAAAAATATCTATCATTGAATGTATTGTATAGTTTTGATGCCTTTCATCACTTGTATTTAATAACTCTTCTTTTAATTCAACTAAAGCATTTAAATCAATATTTTCAATATTAATATTTATATTAGATAATTTTTCTCCAATATTATTTAATAAATCAGATTTTCTACTCATATAAAATACCTCTATTTCTCATAAAGATATTTTATCATTTTTTATTCAAATGTACAATTTATGATTTTATCCTGGAAAAAATTTGTCTAAACTTGTCAAATAATAACATCAATGTTATAATCTATTTAGATAAAAAAATAGAAAGTGGTATTCAAATGAAAAAGAAAAAAAGAAAAATCAATAAACAAAAAGTATTTAGTTTTGTTAGTTTAATATTTATTATAATATGTATTTTATGGTATGGAGGAAGATTAATCTACTTCTATTTAGATAACAAAAAAACAAGCGAGAAAGAAGCCAATATTTTTGCTAAAGTTTTACTAAAAGAAAAAAAAGATAAAGATGATTTAAAGCAAGTCAAAGAAGACTATTACTTTAATGGAAATGTAAAAGATAACTATGTAATGTACTCTAATATGCTATGGAGAATTGTTAAAATTAATAAAGATAATACAGTTACTTTAATTAGTGAAAACGTCATCGGTACTTTAAATAACGGAAAAGATACTTATGAGAAATCTAGTGTTATTACTTGGTTAAATAAAGAAAAAGAAAAAGATTATAGTGGCGTTGTAGAAAATGTCCTTAGTAATAAAGATAGTTTCTTAGTAAAGTCTAATATCTGTACTGATACCATTAATGATGTCAATAAAATTACTTGTAATAAAACAAATAATACTTATGATATTGGTCTTCTATCAATAGAAGATTACTTATATACTGGTGGTAATAAAGGATTCATCAATAACGGAAAAATTACTTATTTAGCCAATCAAAGTAAAAATAAAAATTATTGGTATATGACAAGTGAAGGAAAATTAGATAGTGATAGTGAAAATGAAATCATTGGTATTCGACCTGTCATTACCATTGCTTCAACAATAGAAGCAAAAGAAGGAGATGGTAGTAAAGAAAAACCTTATACTTTCTCTGAAGAAAAGAACTATTTTGCTTCCTATGTTAAATTAGGAAATGATATTTGGCAAGTTTATGAAAGTGATGAAGATAAGTTAAAATTAATTTTAGATAAAACATTAGAGAACAAAGATAATACAGCATTTAAATATCTTTATTCTAAGAAAAATTATCAATATAATGATACTACTTATGGAACACTTGCATATTACCTCAATAAAACTTATTATAAAGGCCTAGACTATGGAAGTATTATTGTAGAAAATAACTATACAAACAGTACTTATGGAGAAGATAATAACTATTCATTAGAAGAATTAAGTAAAAATACCATCTCTACTAAAATAGCCCTTCCTAGTATCAACGATATCATCGTAAACGATGAAATAGAAGGATATACAACAACAACAGGGATATCAGAAAACGATACCTATATTTACATTAGAAACGCTAATGGAACAATCAGTCAAAAAAATATCAGCTATGAAAATAAAGTACGACCTTGTATTAGTATTATGAAAGAGAGTCTAAAGGCTGGAAATGGGACTTCTACTGACCCATATAGATTAGGAGAATAAGATGCAGAAAAAGAAGAAAAAAGTATTAAAACGAACCATTTTCTTTGGGTTTATTGATATTATTGCGATTGTTTGTTTCTTTGTGATGTATGGGCCTTGGAACTATGTCAGAAATTTATATGTCACCACCGCTATGCAGACGATGACACATAAATACTTAGCCCGAGTATTTTATAGTGAAAAGAAAATTGCGGAAATACAGAGTCAGAATTATCTAGTGGGGATTAATGAAGATGCAGACACCTCTTCTATTGTCATTGATACAAAAGAGAAAAAAACTTACTTAAATGAATATGAAAAAGAATTATTAGAAAGAGAAAATGAAGATGATTTATATAAAGTTCTAAACGTTAAAGTAGGAAATGCTAATGGATATTTAATTGCTATCTATGATCCTACAAAAATTAGTCTTCTTCGAACCAAAAAATTTAATTCTGGTACTTATGGCGAGAGAGTTGTAGATATGTGTAAGAGGTATGGTGGAGTTGTTTGTATCAATGGTGGAGGATTTTCTAACGGACTAGATAAAGGGTCTGATATTCCTCAAGGATATGTTATTGATGAGGGAAAAGTGGCTTGGCCTATCCAAAGTGATTATAGCAACATCAGAGGAAATATCATTGGTATGACGAAAGATGGTAAATTAAAATTAATGAACAATGCAACAGGTACCGAAGCAATTCATTCTGGAATTTGGTATGGCGTTGAATTCGGACCATTCCTAATTGTCAATGGAAAATCGGTTACCATTGAAGGAACCCCATTTGGTGTTGCCAATAAATGTGTAATTGCTCAAAGAAAAGATGGCGTCATGATGTTTTTAGTCACCGAAGGAGAAAGTTACATTGACGGTGCTAGTATGAAAGATGTCCTAAAAGTATTAGAGCGATATGGCGCTTACAACGCAGCCAACTTAGATGGTGGACAGTCTACTTCCTTAGTTATCAATAATAGTTTAGTCAACACCCCTAACTATGCCGCAAAAAAACAAGGAGGAAGATACGTTGTTACCGGTTGGGGATTAATTCCTTAATCTAAAGGAGGTAGTATTATCCATGAAAAAGAAAACTTATAAGAAAAATCAAAGTAAAACAAAAAAGAAAGAAAAAATTTTAAAAAGAACCATAGTTTTTATTATTCTAGATATTATTGCGATCGTTTGCTTCTTTATTATGTATGGTCCTTGGAATTATATAAGAAACCTATATGTTACAACCGCTATGAATACCATGGAGCACAGATGGATGGCTAGAATATTTTATAGCGAGAAAAAGATTGAAGCCATTATGAATGGGAACTATTTTATTACGATTAATGAAGATGCGAATATTGATGATATTGTGATTAATACGAAAGAAAAGAAAAAATATAAAAATGAATATGAAAAAGAACTTTTAACTAGAGATGAAGGGAATGATTTATATAAGGTTATTCGCCTAAAGGTTGGTAGTGCTGATGCCCATTTGGTTGCCATTTATGATCCTAAAAAAGTAGAACTTATCCACACGAAAAAATTTAATGTTGGTGGATACGGAGAGAGAGTAATGACCATGTGTGAGCGATACAATGGTGTTGTTTGTATTAATGGTGGTGGTTTTATTGATAATGGGATGGGTTCAGATATTCCTACTGGCTATGTGATTAAAGATCATGAAATTATTTGGATTCCTAAGGGAGAAGATAAAAGTACTTATCGAGATAACATCATTGGTATTACAGATGATGGTAAATTAAAGTTGATGGCTAATGCTACGGGAGAAGAAGCTATCAATGCTAAGATTAAAGATGGTATGGTATTTGGACCTTTCTTAATTGTTAATGGCAAATCTTTAGAAATTGTGGGAGATCCTTGGGGCAAATCGCCACGAATGGCAATAGCCCAAAGAAAAGATGGTGTCATGATGTTTTTAGCTATCGATGGAAGAAACTATATTGATGGAGCTAGTCTTCAAGATGTTGTTAATACTTTAAAATTATATGGGGCTTATAATGCGGCGAATTTGGATGGCGGACAGTCTTCAACAATGGTTGTAAATGGAGAATTAGAAAATAATCCTCCGGCTGAAGCCAAACGAACTAAAGGAAGATATGTGGTTACTGGTTGGGGACTTATCCCATAGAAAAATGACTTCGTGATGAAGCCATTTTTTTATTTTATTCATGTTTATTTATCCATATTTAATTGCAGAGGTTAAGGTATTTTAGAACTTCCTTCCCCTACTCTTATTTAACTATCTAGTAAAAAATTCAGAGAAAGAAACGGGATAATGATTCATGACTCTTGGATTTATCGTGTAACTACTAAAATCGTAGGTATGATATTCTTCGGTGATCGCATAATGTAAGTGGGCACCGGTTGTACATCGATCATATCCCCCATTTTTGAGAGCGGTAGTTTCACCACCCACTAAGCCTATTACAGTATTTTCATCAACGGCTTGTCCGGGTGATACTTTTATTTTTAATAAGTGTCCATAAATGGTTGTATATTTTTTTCCATCAACATTATGATAGATAAAGACAATGTTGCCTCCACAGGGAGTTTTCCATAACGTCTCACCGACCACTCCCCTACCACTCGCATAAACATTAGTCCCTTCTTTATTGCAAGCTAAATCTATTCCTTTATGAGAAGAAATATTATATTCTTTACTCACACACCCTTTTTGCAAGGGATAGGTAAAGGTTTGCATCGTGGCAATATTTAAACAAACCTCTAGTTCTTGATCTTTTTTACAGCCTATCGCTTGGTAATCACGGATCTCTTTTTGAATATTTTGAATATCTTCTTCTAAAGTTGTACTAATGCTATCTGTAGTACTTATCTTTTTTGATTTTAGAAAAATTTCTAAGTCGGCATAATTATCTCTTTTTTGGCTTAATTCATCTAATTTTTTTTGATATTTTTCTTGTTCTTTGACAAGGGCTATTAATTCTTGTTGGTAATTAGAAATGGTTTCTTGTTGATAGTTTATTATTTGAGTTATGGACATTTTTCGGTACAGAAATTCTGAATAGGTATTTGCGTTAAAGAGGTATTCTAAATAAAGATTTTTTTTGTTTTGGAGTTGATAAAATAGAATGATATGATTTAATTCTTGTTTTAAATTTAATATTTGGTTTTCTTTTTCTTCGGAAGAATTTTTTATTTGATTTAAATTTTCTGTTAATTGAAGCATCTCTTGCTCTAATGTTTCTTTTTCTTGGATGATTTGTTCTATGGTCATATTATTTTTGAGAGAATAGGTATCTTTTTGTTCCATTAAATAGTAAAGTTCTTGGTATAAATCATTTATTGTTTTAGCGTGTATTTTCAAGGGAGAAAAAAAGAAAAGAAGGAAAATGAGAAACGGGAAAAATTTTTTCATGATTCTATTTACCTCCTTTAAAATACTTTTTACTAAATAGATGCTTTTATTATTTTTTAGAGAAGAAAAGGAAAAAAGATTAGATTATCTCAACTAGAAATCTAATCTCTTTTAATTAATGGAATTTTTTTAAGAAAATGGTTGCTAATGAAGCAATTAAGATAAAGAGATTTAAGGCTGAAGCATTTTGATTTACTCCTGTTTTTGGTGGTAATACTTCAATATCTCCAGTTGATGCTGGTGTATAAATGTAAGTAACAATAATATCATCTTCTTGATATTTTCCAGCTCTATCGCCATCTACTTTTACTAATATATATCCATCAATTGTCTCTTCTTTTGTTTCATAAGATTTTCCTATTTTTCCGGTTAAAGTTTTTTCTTCTAATAATTGATTTCCATCCTCATCAATATATCTAACAATTACTTTTCCTTTAACATCAACCTCTGAAGTATATTCATCATCTTTTTCGTCAGTATTGTTTTCTGTTTTTAATGTTGATTTTACTTTATTGGTTAATTCACTTGCTGTTGGATCTAAATCTTTAAATTTTAAGGTAATTTCTTCAGCAAAGTTTATGATACCACTATTTAAATCTTCATAAGTATTTACTTCATATGAATTTATCCAAGTAATTGTTTTGTCTTCTTTGTTGTAGATTCCTCCTTGTAGGTCAGATTCTGTTATGTCAATTTCAGCTGGTAAGATGTCTACAATGGTAATGGTTGCTGTACCAATATAGTTTTCAATTTTAATGTTTTGACTAATTTCGTATGGAACGAATTGATTTGCAGAAGTAATTTTTATTATGCCATCTTTCTTTAGGGTATTTTCGGTAATTTCACCTGTTGATTTGTAATAAATGTAAGTTACTTCTTGTTGTTCATCTTGATATGTACCAGTTTCGTTTCCTTTTGTTTCTACTAATTTATATCCTGGAATAGTTTTTGCTTTGGTTTGATAAGAATTACCTACTAAATCCGTATATGTCTCATCTTTTTCTAGTGTTTTTCCTTCTGTATCTTGATAGTGCGCAATGACTGTTCCTTTTACAGAAACGGTAGTTTTACTTGTATCTTCTACTGGAGCTGTTTCTGATGTTGTTTTAATGGTTGCTGATACTTTATTCTCAATTTCTCTTGTTGTTGAAGAAATTCCTTGATAAACAACTTTGATATTTTTCGTAATATTGATATTTCCTGATTCAGGATTTTGATTTGTATCAATTGCTATTGGTTCTACCCAAGTAATTGTCTTCGTTGCTGCATCATATGTACCACCATTTAAATTAGATTTAGATTCATCAATTTCATATGGTAAGGTATCGACAATAGTAACTTCTGCTTTCCCAATATATTCTTTTACCGTTGTTTGATATTGAATTTTATATTCTACTGGGTCAGTAGTTTTAGTAATTTCATTTGTTCCTGTTTTGGTTACTTTCGTTTCTGTTGTTTCTCCAGATTGTTTGTAATAAATATATTTAACGACTAACTCTCCTTCAATATATTTTCCAGTTTGTGCATCGCCTTCAACTTTTACAAAAACATAACCATCGATGTCTTTTTGACTTGTTGTATAGTCATTACCAACTTTTCCATCTGTTGGGATGGGATCGGCAATTTCATTTCCAAGAGTATCAAGATATTTTGCAATAACGCTTCCTTTAATGTCTATTTCTGTATCGTGTTCACCGTGTTTTTCTTCACTTTGATTGATATCTGTTGTGATACTTCCATCTACTTTGTTGGTCATCTTAACTTCGGTGTTATCTAAATTTTTGAAAGTAACTTCAATCTCTTTTTTGAATTCTACTTTGTATGCCCCATCTTTATAAGTATTAATATCTTCTACTGGTACAGTCCAAGTGATGGTTTTTGTTGCTGCATCATATGTACCACCATTTAAATTAGATTTAGATTCATCAATTTCATATGGTAAGGTATCTACAACTTTCGTAGTAATATGGCCAATGTAATGGTCAATTTGGGCATTATAATTAATTTGATAATTTACCTTTTCATTTGAGGAAGTAATTTTTTCGGTTCCTGTCTTTTCAATTTTATCATTGGTAATATCGGCTGTTTGTTTATAATAAATGTATTTAACTGTTGTTGTTTTTTCTTGATATGTTGCTTGATAAGAAACGCTTGCTTCATCTTCTTCTTCAAATGATTTTTCTGTTTCATTATCTAATAATTTTACTAATTTATAGGTAATCTTGTCTTTTGTGATTTCTTTTGGGGCTACTGTTTTCTTAGTTGTTTTAATTAAACCGGTTGTTTTATCATCTTCTTGTAGTTGTTCTCCCGTTGTTGTTTGATATTTGACAACAATTGTACCTTTTTGAACTTTGGTTTCTTGCTCAGTTTCTTTTTTAATTTCTTGTTTATCTACTGTAATTGTTGTATTAACTTTATTTATGATGGTATCCACATCAGTTGGAACATTTAAATATACTACGGTAATTTGTTTATCAATTTTAATGTTTCCTGAATCAGGATTTTTGTAAGTATCAATATCTTCTACTGGTACAGTCCAAGTGATGGTTTTTGTTGCTGCATCATATTTACCATCATTTAAATTAGATTTAGATTCATCAATTTCATATGGTAATGCGTCAACAATCGTAATGGTTGCTGTACCAATATGATCTTTCAATGTCGCAATATACTTAATATTGTAAGAAAACGGATCAGTAATAGAAGTTGTGACTTCTCCATTAGCGTTTGTTTTTTCTACTTTTGGATTGGTAACTTTTGGCTCATCTTTGGTAACCGTAAATTTAATCTTTGAAGGTTTGCTGATTACTTCTTTTGTCTCTCCATTCACTTTTACGGTAGATTTAATTACATAATCAAATTCTACGTCTTTTCCAAGACATGATGAATCTGGAGTATATTTTAGAGAACCATCGTTATTTACGGTTAACTTACCACAAGAATTTGCGGTTTCCTTTACTTCTATTTTATCAGTTACGGTTGCATTGTCATCTGTTAGACGATTTTTGATGTGGTCATTGGATAAAATGCCATCTTCTTTTGTAACCGTTTTTGTTTCTCCTAATTTTGCAGTGTAACTATTATCCTCTGTAACAGCTGGGATAGCAACAACTGGTTTAGGGAAAGTTTCTTTTATTTTTAAATCTGGATAAGCTGGGTTACCAGAGACAGCCGTACCAGTTAAAGTTGCACTTTCATTGGTGTACATTGCGCCATAGTAGTCTTTATCTGCATCTACAGTATATGTTAGTTTGGGATTTGTTCCTACTTTTAATTCACCAATTTTCCAAGTAATTACGTCCTCACCTTTATCGTTTTTTGACACGCTAACGGCATTACCATATTTTTCTTTTAATTTTTCTTCATTTAATTTGAAACCAAGTGGAATAGTATCTGTTACAACAACATTGGTAGCAACGGTTGTAATGGATACTAAAATATTATCAAATTCTTGTTCCAAATCATTCTTATCTTTCGCTAAATAGAAGTTAGGATAAGTGGAGGTTCCATTTACTTCTTCAGATGTAGATACTTCTTGTAAGAATTTAGCAGCAGAACTATCTTTTTTAACATCAAATCCTACGGTATAGATAGTTACTCCTTTTTCCTTTAAATTATTAGCTTCTTCTTTTGCTGCTTCTGATGGCCTCATTCGTTTAGTACATTTAATACCCCAGTAATCCTTTTCAACGCAGACTTTATCATCAGAATTTCCGGTACCATAAGTTTCTCCTTTATAGTTAAACATCGTTGGTATTCCATCACTTAATAAGATAACTGCTTTCTGATTAGCGGTTGATCCTGCTAAAAGTGTATTTGCTCTTTCTAGTCCAGCATCAATGTTTGTTGCTTCACCATCCCATTGAGTAGTTCCTACGGTATCTGGAATATTATCAATCAAACTGGTTACTTCACTTTTTAATGATGATAACGCGGTTGAAGTTGTCTGTCTGTTATGTCTTGAATCAATAACATTTGTTCCGTAAGTTACAATTCCTACTTTTACTATAGGATTTTCTGGATCAGTATTATTTTTCATTAATTTTTCTACTAGTGATTTTGCAGCTTCTTTTGTATCCTTCATTTTTTGATTATTATTCATACTAGTAGAGCGGTCTAATACTAAGACAACATCTACGGTGGTTGACTTTGTAAATTTACTTGCAGAAACATCTAATACAACATCAGCGCTTCTGCCATATTTATCGTCTTCTTTTGAGGCAGTTTTATTTAGACTGATTTTTCCTTCATCCTTATTATCTAGGGCTTTTACCGCAAAGACACCGACTGCGGCAACGATAATTAAGGTTATCATACTAAATAAAACGGCTTTAAACTTTTTATTCATTACTTTACCCTCCTTGAAACAATTAATAAATACTTACTTTTATTATTTTTATACTTCGGATGATTACTGCAGGTTTGTAGAATTAAGATGTTATCATCACTTTTTAATTCTACTTCGGTATGATACCAGCTTCTTTCTTGTAATTTTCTGATATGTGCATACCATTTCAAACTGCTTTCAAAGTTTAAATTCATGTAAGTAAAATCGGTTGTTTCGATATGTACTGAGAAGATCTCATAATGATAAGTATTATTTTTGGTTTCTAGGGTGATCATTCGATTTTTTTGAAAGAAAGATTCATCGTAATATTTTTCTAATTCATTGAATGGGGTTTCACGGATGGTAGAACTATGACCGAAAATGAGAATCTTTCTGCTTGTATCTAGGTTAATGCGATAGTCTGCATAAATGGAGCCTAATGCATCTTTGTTTTTTGCGTAATCATGCGTCAGATAATAATCGTTATCAATGGTTTGAACCACAGGATAAGTAAAATTATCATTATCAATCGTGATGGTTGCTTTGATATCTTCGTTTTGATATTTTTCTTGTAAGTAAGTTATGGTATCTCCTTTGGCGGTTTGGGGTAAATTTATGTTGTTGATGTTATTTTGTCGCACGCCAACATTCATGGTCGACCTTTGTTTTTGATTTTCGTGAAAATACTGATAACTTCCTTGGATGGTTATTAAGAAGAAGATAAAAATAAAGATATAAGCTTTCTTTTTCGCGACTCTCATGACACTCCTCCTAGAAATCGATAATACTTAAGAACATAAAACCTCCTAAGTTGGCTTAATATGGTAAGAGAATTTTTTCGAATTGTCAACTACTATAACATGATAATTAACGAATTACTCTAGTATTCGATTTAAAGTTTCTTTAAAGTTATCAAAATGCGTTGTTTTTGCTTTGTGTTTTTAATTGCTCTCACTCCCCTTTCATGGCTTCTTTTCCTTTGGTATTGCTCTTTACTTTTTCAAGGTATGTACCCTAGTTTTTTTATTGTTTTTCTCTCTGCAAGTAAATGATTTTTTTCAAGTTAAGGGTATTTTTTCTTTTCTACTATTCAAGAGTAATTCTTTGTCCATATCGTTCCCATTACTAATATTGGAAAAAATTTCTTGTTTTATTCAAATATTTTTTTTATTAGGATTCTTTTTTACAGCAAAATTTTCATTTTGCTATTTTTAGAGGTTAATGCTCCTTTATATTGTATGAATATTGCTTGGATTTTAAGTCAAAAAAAAGAAACCTAAGAATTAAGTTTCTTTATTCCTTTCTTTTTTATTTACGGTAATTAAGGAAGTTAGAAGTGTATTTAAGTAGCGAAACACACTAGGATCAATATCTTTTACCTTTTTTAGCGCTTCTTTGATGGTTTCAAAACAAATATCCTTGGTATTTTCTTGAATGAGATGTAAGAATAAGGCTTCGATGGTATCAGAAAGAAGGTTTCGATCAATTTTTTCTAAAGTGGTGGTAGTATAGTTATGAAGTTGATTAGAAAAGACTTTTAGATTTTCTTCGATAAAGAATTCTCCAAAGATACACCAAGAAGAAGGATAATGGGTTTCAATTAAATGATTTTTACTTTTGATGACTTTATAATTCTCATTATGTAAGAGAATTCCTACCATAGAGTTGGAAGGAATGATGGTTATGAGGCGGTGTTTAATTTTTTTATATTTTGATTGATATTCTTCTTTTAATAGACCTGGGCCGTCAAAATTATAGATTTGTTTTACTTTTTTTAAGGGATTATTTTCTAATTCCATGGCACTTACCATAGCCAAGTTTCCTCCCTTAGAGTGACCTATGACGTAGACATTATCGTCATTTTTGGTAATTTTTCCTTTTAAATATTCAATAGCTTTTTCTTGCGTCGTGGTTGGATATTGATAAAGAATACGAATATTTTCCATCCAAGAGATAAGTGAATGATTACTGCCATTAAAGGCAATGATTTTATTTTTTCCTAAGACAAAGGTTGCTGCTCCAAATTGCGTGGTATTATCTTCTTCTTGTAAAAAATCTTCTACTTTTAAATCTTGATACCTTCTTGAAGTAGCAATAATTTTTAAGATTTGATAGGTCGTTTCGATGGTGTTGCTATTGTTCACTCGTCCTTTATACTTATTAGCATATTTTAAAAACTCCGAAAAATTCTTAGGGGTGTTAAACGAATCTAGGGGAAGGTAGACAAGTAGGCTAAAAAGTAAAAAATCTTGGGGATTTAACTTTAGATGTTTTATGGTTGTATCCTTGTAATAATTTAGATAGTCAATGATTGTGTACAATATGATTCCCTTCTTTACTATTTGTGTAAAATACTTTATCCGTACTTTACTTTCATATTTATTTTATCATAGTTTACGGTTTTTGTCTTGAGGAAAATTATTTTGTAAAGTTTTTTCTTGAACTTTAATGTAAAGTTGTAAAATCATTTTTGAAATTCCTTGATTTTTCTTTTGGCGTATGTTGTTTGCGCTTTTTTTATCCAATCTTCTCTTGGGCCAGAAGATAATTCATCAGTAACAATTTTTACTCTATCTTTATTTTGAAGAGAATAATCGATGGGTACATATTCTTCATTGACAAAAGCGCCTACCATAGTATTACCTAAATTAGGATGAACTTTATAGGCAAAGTCAATCGGGGTGGCACCTTTGGGAAGTTCAATAATGGCTCCTTTAGTGGTGTAAACGTAAATACGATCAGAAAATAATTCCATTTTTACTTGATGCACAAATTCTTGATTGTCCCCAAACATGGCATTGATTTCTACTAGTGACTTAAAAAATTGATACTTATCTTTTAAATCATTTTGCATGATACGTCTTGCATTCTTTTGCTCTAATTTCCAATAAGCGGTTAAGCCAAAGGATGCGATTTTATCCATATTAAAGGTTCTAATTTGGGTTTGGACAAGTCGATCTTCTAAACCGAATACGGTCGTATGAAGAGATTTATACATATTCGTTTTTGGATTGCAAATATAGTCTTTAAATTTATCGTTGATGGGATGATATTCTTGGTGAACTAATCCTAGGGTTCGATAACAATTTTCGACTTCATCTACCATAATCTTTAATGCAAATAGATCGTGAATATCAGATAACTTGTGTCCCTGGCTTAATCTTTTATAAATTCCATAAATATTTTTAGTTCTGATTTTGATTTCATTTGGAATTTCTTTTTTTGCTAAGATTGTTTCTATTTTAAGAAGCATTTCTTGTAGACAAGCGTTGCTATCTTCTTCAATTTTTATTTTCTTTTCCTCGATTCTTTTATACATTTCTGGTTTTAAATAGCGCAATGATAAGTCTTCTAGTTCTGACTTTATTCGGTAAGCACCAATATAGTAAGCTAATGGAACAAAAATTTCCATGGTTTCTAGGGCATTTTCTTTTTGTTTGAATTCACTTTTATATTGAAGTGTTCTCATATTATGGAGTCTATCGGCTAATTTAATAATAATGATTCTAACGTCTTCGGTTAGGCCTGTAATAATTTTTCTAGTATTTGCTAAATTTTGCTCTTTTTTAGAAGAAAAATTCATTTTGGATAGTTTGGTAACCCCATCTACTAAATTGGCAATATCTTCATTAAAATCGGAAATTATATCTTCTTTGGTTATCTTTGTGTCTTCTAGGGTATCATGAAGTAGTCCAGCACATATTGTATCTTTATCGGCATGCATGTCAACTAGAATATAGGCGACATTTAAAGGATGTGAAATATAAGCTTCCCCACTTTGACGATATTGTCCTTCATGTAGAGAAGAAGCATATTGATAGGCTTTACTGATCTCTTCTCTTTCTGGTTGTGGATATTCTGTTAATTTTTCCATAAATTCATTTAAATTGATGTTATTCATTGTTCCCTCCTTAAATAAACAAAAAACAGCAGCATTTTGCTACTGTTTTATTACGCGTGAAAATACACACAATAAGAAATCAACATTTGGACAGGAATTATCATTAAAATAACAATTCAATTTTGATGTTTGTTTATTTTTTGTCATATTCTCCACTCCTAACTGCTGATTTTTTATCATTTTACGCTTAGGAGGGAGAAATGTCAAGAATTTTTAGAAAAAAGGGACAAAAATCTAAATTCACAAGGTGTTTTCTCAAAAATGAAAGATATAAAAAATTCCAACTGGAGATAAATTTAGTAAAGGGAAAAATCACATACATTTATATGAATTAAACATTTTCAATCGTTATTCATATACTTTATCGAAATATTCTTTTATCTGTTCAGTGCTAATAGTACCACCATTTGTAGAATTAATCCAGGGATCCTCATCATGCGTTAAAGTAATTAGGGACTCTGCCTCTATTTTTCCGTAACTTGATACAACTAATTCAATTATTTTCTTTAATCCATCACAAACTTCATCGTCAGTTTTTGGTGTCGAAATAGGAGAACGTCCTTTATATTGATGATAAACCTCTTCGACAACTGGTCCATATTGCCATGCAGATATATTATTTGTAAATGCTGGTTGATTATATATTCTTAGCGTCATCCCCTGGATATAATATAATAATTTTTGTAGTTTTAGTGGAGTAATATACTCTGCTGCACCACAATTATCTTCTATTCCATATTTCTTGCTAATATTATCAATCTCAGTATTATACTCAATAATTAATTGATTTGTAACATTATGAATTGATTCTGTTTTGAAATTAAAATGAGCATAATCATTGATATTAAAATGGGCAATTTTATGTTGTTTTAATTTTTTTAATGTAATTACTTTTTTTAAAAAGCGATTAAAATCATTATCGGATAAGTTCGTTTGATTTTTAATTAATAAATTATACATGATATCTGGATCTTCACTAAGTCTTATGATTGAATCAACTGATTCAGTTTGTATGGAGCCATTTTCAAATCGATGGATGGTAATCTCTCCAACTCCAATTGACAAAGCGAATTCTTTTTGATTCATCTCATATTTTTTTCTTATGGTTTTTATCTCCGAAGAAGTTAATAAATTCATTTGTTTCTTATAAATATCATATAATCTAATATCATTTTCAATTTCAATATTTCTATCAAACACTTCTTCTCCTGTTATAGAATCAACCATATAATATTCATCAAATTCTATAATTTTTCCCTTAACATTTGCTTCAATTTTTCTTGTTTTCATATTCTCTCTTTTCATCATTATCCCTCCTAAAATTCATCCTCATGGCAAGATAAAATCTTAATTTGATTGTTTTTATACTTTAACTTAGTGTAAAATATAACATTAGGTAATATTTCTTTCTTAAAGATAAATAATTCTTCCCCTGGGTAATCTCGGTCTGGTTCTGGCCCTTTGTATAAATCACCTGCTTCTAAACTGGCAATATAATCTTCGATGTCATATTGTGATAATCCATATTTTCGCTTGGAATTTCTATTTTTAATAGTCGGAACCATGTCATAATCTCTAAATTTCATGGATGCTTTTGCTTTTACGATGATATCTGATACTTCCAATTTTAATCACCAACCATATATATTATTTCTATTAAATTATCAATTGATAATTTAAAACAATTATATATTTAATGATATGTTTTGTCAAGTAACAGATGATACATTTATTTTAGTTGTATCTGGTTTGACTAAAATTATTTTGAAAATAACGACTTCGTGCCTTTTTAAAACTGATATAAAAAGTAATCTTTCTTTATTTAAGAAAGACTACTTACAAAAAGATATAAAGACTTTTAAGTATTTTACTTCTCTAATTCGCTTAATTTTTTCTTTTCTTCTGCTAATTTTTGACGGTCTAACTCAACAATATTTTGAGGGGCTTTTTGGGTATAATTTTCATTACTTAAAAGTTTTTCACGTCGTGCAATAGAAGTCTTTAGGAGTTCAATTTGCTTATTCTTTAGAAGCATGTCCGTCTCATTTAGCGCTTTTTCAAAGAAGATTTGGGCGCTGATGTGTTTAGAAAATACTTTGTAGGCTTTCATGCCAAGGGGAGTTGAAACTAAATTATCTTTTATTTTTAGCATTTGGACGATTAATTCGTTATCATCTTTGGTATCAAACATGACTTTCATTTCTTTGGTCATATTGTTTTCTGCTTTGGTATTTCTAAAGTTTTTGATAAATTCTACTTCATCATCCACTACCTCTTCTTCTAGAGTGAAAATGTATTTTTTGTTTTGTTGTGGGTATTTAGAGGTCATAATGGACTCTGTTTCTTTTACGGGTAACATTTGATAGATTTCTTCGGTTACAAATGGCATGAATGGGTGAAGTAGTTTTAAGATGCCAGTTAGGATATAGCATAGGGTTGACTTTGTGGATACTTCTTCGATGGAATATTTGGCCATTTCGATGTAGTAATCACAGAAATAATTCCAAGTAAAATCATAGATGGCATTAGAAGCATTATTAAATTCATATCTATCCATAAATTTCTTGGCGGTCGAGATAGTGTGTTCATATTTGGTAAAAATCCACTTATCTTCTGGTTTTAAGTTTTCGAGGTTGATTTCTTTTAAGTCACTGATATTCATTAAGACAAATCTTGCGGCATTCCAGATTTTGTTGATATAATTCCAAGTGGATTTGATTTTGTCTTCATCAAAACGCATATCGGTACCACTGGCAACATCGGTTGCTAAATAGTATCTTAAGGAGTCGGCACCATATAATTTAATCATGTCGAAAGGGTCAATTCCGTTTCCTAGGCTTTTGCTAAACTTTCTTCCTTGTTTATCCCGAATTAAGCCATGAATGAGGCAATCTTTGAAGGGACGTTGTCCTAGTAACTCTTCTCCTTGAAAAGTCATTCGATTTACCCAAAATGGGATGATGTCGTAGCCAGTAACAAGGCAGTTATTGGGATAATATCTTTCTAAGTCTTCTGTTTGATCGGGCCAACCTAGGGTCGCAAAAGGCCATAAGGCACTAGAGAACCAAGTATCTAGGACGTCTTCATCTTGCGTCCACCCTTCTTCTTTTGGAGGATTGATACCAACATAAATTTTATCTTCCTTATACCAAGCAGGGATTCTGTGTCCCCACCAAAGTTGTCTGGAAATACACCAATCATAAGTAATTTCCATCCAGTGATTCATGGTTTTTTCATAGCGAGATGGAACGAAGTGAACTTTGGTTTTGCTGGATGCTTGATTTTGTAAAACTTTATCGGCTAAAGGACGCATTTTGACAAACCATTGTTTTTTAATCATTGGCTCAACTAGGGCACCTGTTCTTTCAGAGTGACCAACTTCATGCGTGATTGGCTCTACGTTTAGAAGTAAATCTTGTTCTTTTAAATCTTTAATGACCTCTTCTCTTGCCTTTTCTCTAGTTAGACCTTGATATTTGCCACAATTTTCATTCATTGTTGCATCATCATTCATGATAATGATTCGCTCTAAGTTATGTCTTAGGCCTACTTCAAAGTCATTAGGGTCTGATGAGGGCGTTATTTTTACGGCTCCTGTTCCTTTTTCCATATCGGCATGTTCATCTGTGATTACTGGTATTTTTCTGCCAACAAGTGGTAAAATAACATTCTTGCCAACAAAAGAGGTATACCTTTCGTCTTTTTCGTTTACTGCAACAGCTGTATCTCCAAATAAGGTTTCGGGTCTAGTGGTGGCAACATCGATGTATTCCTTACTATCTTCTAAATAATATTTGATGTGATAGAAGGCACTTTTTTCTTCATGATAAATAACTTCTTCATTGGATAGGGCTGTTTTGGCAACAGGGTCCCAGTTAATTATTTTCTCTCCGCGATAAATTAAGCCTTTGTTGTAGTAGTCTACAAAAACTTTTTTAACCGCGTCTTCTAGGCCTTTATCAAGAGTAAATCTTTCTTTGGAGTAATCAAGGGAAATTCCTAGTTTTGCCCATTGACTTCTAATGATATCTGCGTGTTCATTGGTCCAGTGCCAACATTCTTCTAAGAATTTTTCTCGACCAACATTATACTTATCTAATCCTTCATCTTTTAGTCTTTTTACGACTTTGGCTTCTGTTGCAATAGCGGCATGATCCATTCCTGGTAACCATAGGGTATCGTAGCCTTCCATTCTTTTATAACGAATAATTGCGTCTTGAATTGTTACGTTCCAAGCATGACCTAGGTGTAGCTTTCCGGTTACGTTTGGTGGAGGTAAGACGATGCAATAAGGTTTCTTACTTTTATCTCCAGATTTAAAGTAACCTTTTTTTCGCCAGTAGGCATATTTATCTTTTTCTACTTCTTCAAAGTTATATTTTTTTTCTAACATATTATCACCTTTCTTTTTTATAATACTTCTAAATTCTTTTCTTTTTCGTAAGTATTTTCTTGGATAAAGTTTTTTAAATGATTGATTTCTTTAGTTTCGCCATATAATTCTAAAAGATGAAATTTATTTGTAATGATATTATTCTTCTTTAAGTAAAGATAGGAATAAGTAAAGTTTAAGTCAAATATCCATGATAGGTGTTTTAAGATTTTATCAGTATCTGTTTGGATTAATTGATTTGAACATACTTGTTTTTTGAAAATACTCGCTAATAAATCTTCTTTTAAAATAATTTTTTCATCATCCATTTTTATTCCTTGTGTCTTTAAAATATCTAGTTTATCGGCATCTCTTATGATATTTATAAATAGCACTAGTTTATTATCCATAGGTGGAACTTCTATTTTATTATGATATTTTACAGAATTTAGAATGATTTCTTGTTTGCTTTTTTCTTTCGTTAATTTTTCAATGAGATGATCTTCTTGTAAAACAACTACTCCATAGTCTCCGTGATCAATGAACTTGAAATCTTTAAATGTATGATATTTTGTCCATTGATAAAATCTTGCAATATCATGAAATAGTCCGCAGATGGTAGAGAGTTCTATTTCTTCTTCACTTAAATTTAGGGATATTGCGAGTTTTCTTGCGATTTCCATCACGCGAAGACTATGGTGATATTTTTTCATGATTTCTTTATCCGTTAAGTCATAATTTTTTACATAATCATTAAATACTTTTAGAAATTTTGTCATCTTACCTCCCTTTTTGACAGAGAAAAAGTTCATCCTTAATCAAAGGATGAACTTCTCTTGTCCACGGTACCACCTTTATTCATATAAAATTATATGCAACTTTAATACTTTAACGCAGTAATACGTAAATTTTTACTGTTATTTCAAAATTTATGCTCCCAAGCTACCTTCTATATCCTCTCTTATTAGTTTGCACCAACCACTAACTCTCTTAAAGAGATAAATATATACTCCTCTTGTTCTTTGCAGTTATCTAGAGTATAACAAAAAAAATTATCTTTGGCAACTTCTTTTTGTTATTAACTCATAATTTTTCTATCAATATATACATTTAAAGCCGAGGCAATTTGAAAAAAGAAACGGCTAATATTTTTATTTCCTATTTTTAAGGCCCCAACTAATTTATTCACGGAACATTCTTCTTTTAGAAGGGTATAACTATAGGCATAATTCATTCCAAAAATTAGGGACATTACTTCTAAGATTTTATCGGCATCATTATCGCTTACTTTAGAATTAATTACTTTAAATTGTTTGAAATCATTATAAACTAAATCGTTCGGAAAGTTATCAATATACATATCCATATAAGGATAATTGGTCACCATTCGGAAAGTTTCTATAACATGTGCATCTTTTAATACTTTACAAAAAGCAAGTATTTTTTGATTAAAGCCACTGGGCAATCCATTTTTATTTTGGCAATAAATAGCTATTTTGATTGTATCATCATACTTTGTATTTTCTGTAATTTTTCGCATTAAGGCTTCTTTATCAAAAAGAATATCAATGGTTGCCTTTGACTTATCCATAGAATCTTCTGTGACAATGCAATTTTTAAATTTATTACTGATATAGCCAATATCATGAAAAAGGCCAATTAAACCACATACAATAATTTCTTCATCATTAAAAATTCCAATATTGGTTGCAATATCTTTACATAATTCCATCATTTTAATACTGTGAAAATACATGGCTTTGACATTTCCCTTGTTCATATCAAAATTTTTTATATATTGTTCAAAAACTTTCATTATTTTTGTTTCCTTCATGCCATCCACTTCCTTACTGCCTACTTTGTTATAAGTTAAGTATATAATAATACGTTCATAATTTCAATAGTTTTTCGATGAAGTTTTTTCAAAAATAAAAGAAAAAAGACACTATAATAGTTCTTCATCTTTAATGATAAAAATATTATTGTCTTTATAAAAAGCATAAAAAACATCTTCTAATTTCACCTTTTTTTGATTTAAGATTTTAAGAACCCATTCTTCGTTTTTTCCTAAGGCTTTTAAGGCGTCTTTTTGAATGGAACTATCTAAGATAATAGGAAGCGGTAATGGGGTTTTCTTTTTTTCTTTTTGATAAGGAAAGATGGATAATGTTCCATTATTTTCTAAAATGGCATACTCAATTTCTTCAATTGAACGATATCCTTTTTCCCTTAATTGCACAGTTAAGTCATCAAGGTTGTATTTTTGCTTCATCATTTCTTTGTAATTGATTTTCCCTTTATCGATAATTAGTGAGGGATTACCATCGAAGAATATTCGTAACTTTGGTTTTTTTAAGGTTAAGAGAGCTAGAGATACTTGCAAGACTAAAAGAGTTGAGATAGGAATAATGGAGAAGAATATGCTTTTATCATAGTTTTCAATACTAATAACAACCAACTCTGCAATTAAAATAGAGACAATTAAATCAATAATACCTAGTTGTCCTACTTCTCTTTTACCCATGATACGATAAACTAAAAAAATAAAAAAATAAAAGAAAAGGGTTCTTGTAAAAATTAAAAATAAATCCATTCTATCACCATTACTATTATGAGTAACTTCTATTTTTTTATACAAGACATAAGATTTAATGGAGGATAGTCATGAAGAAAATACTGAAATTGATGGGAATATTTTTTATTTTGTTGTTCATTGGTACCTTAATTTTTACCATTATTGATTATTTTGGTTTAACTAGCATAAAAGTTGTTTCTACTTTAAGGTTCATTTATCCAGTTCTTTGTCTTTTTATGATTAGTTATCGGTTGGGATTAGGTTCTTCAAAAAAGGGGTATGTTGAGGGATTGAAGATGGGTGGTATGATTATTTGCATCTTTACACTTTTTATTTTATTATTTAGTAAGTATCAGATAAAGACTTTGTTATATGATGTTATATTACTTCTTACTTCAACATTGGGTAGTATGATAGGAATTAACCGAAAAAAGAATAATCTTTAAAGAGGTAATTCATTAAAAATCAATACTTAGAATTTTCTATTCCAATTATTGATTTTTTTATTTGATGATAAAAAGAGGCGTTGTACCTCTTATTAATATCTTTATATTTGACACTTTTTGAGAATGGAAATTCTTCTCTTTTTTTGACTTAAGAGTTCACGAACTTAAAGTGCAATTGACTGTACTTTCTGCACTCAAGTAACAGTACAAGTTGGTAACCTCATCGCGGCAAGAAATGCTACCGTCTGACCGAACATCGTAGTGAAATGAATCATCGAAGCAATGAGCAAAAGACGATGATATATCGCAAGTAGCCCCTGGAAATGTCGTTGTATTTAACATTGCTTTATTCGTCTCCCAATTTTCTGTACCATTCTTCATACAAAATAATCTATTGTTATAATATAGACAAACAGATAATTGACTTCCTTGCTTTTTTACAAATACATTTGAGCCAGATGAGGCAATTACTTCTTCAAAATCTACTGGGCTATTAATTGTTGGAGTGCCAAAAGCATACGTGGTTAATTTGTTATTTATTTTGTCATATAATTCATCTAAAGCATCTTGAACATTAGTGGATGATAAGTTAGAGGTAGCATTATCATAAAAAACATCTTTAGAGTTTTCTATAGTTGCTGCGTATACTCCACCTCCTGTTAAAATAATACCTAATATTAGTCCTAGTATAAATTTTGTTTTTGAATTTTTGAAAAGATTTTTTACTTTCTTTAACATCAAATATTTCCTCCTATTCTAAATAAATAAGTATTTTTTATCTTCTAGTTACCGTAATAATATCAAAAAAAGACAAGTTTTTTTACTTGTAGATAACAAGCACTAAGATTAGGCAAAATGAAAAAACAGATACTTTTTTTGATACGAAGAAGGATTTTGGAAAATAACCGCGAATAATATCATTAGAGGGACAAGTAGTCCTTTTAGGAAGGAGAGGAAAATGACCAATACCTTAACAGAAGAAAAATTTATTCCCTTAACCCGTGACTTTATGTTTAAAAGAATTTTTACCAATAATCCTGAAATCTTAAAAAAATTCTTAATTAGTGTTTTAAAATTAGATATTAATCCTAACCTTGCGACGATTACGATTTTAAATAATGAGTTAACTAAAGCTAGGGAAAAAGAATATCATAAAACGGTAGATATTTATGCCCGTATTAATAATAATTTGAGAATAGATATTGAAGTCAATTCTGAAAAGTTTAATCATGTTAAAGTAAGAAATACTTTTTATTTAAATAAAATTACTGTGGATACCACTGATGTTGGAGTAAATTACAAAGATTTTTCTAAAATTTACTTCTATCAATTAAACTTAAATATTCAAAAATGTGATAAAGATTTAGATGAAGAATATGAAATATTATCTACAAAAAGTCATAAAAAGCTACTGGATAATTATAAAATTGTCTGTAAATCTCTTGATTATTATAAAGAACTTTATTATAATCAAAGTGATAAGTTAAGTGAAGATGTTATTTGGTTATCTTTACTTAATGCAAATAATTTAAATGAATTAAAGGAGATCGCTGGTTTTGTTATGAATGATAAGGAAAAGGATAAATTTGTATCAGATTGTGAAGATGCGTGTAAAGATGTAAAATGGTTATCTGAATGGAATCCAGATTTTTGGGCGGATGTTGTTAGACATAACGTTTTAGAAGATGCTAAAAACGAGGGGTTACAAGAAGGATTGAAAGAAGGAATCGAGCAAGGTATCGAACAGGGCATTCAACAAGGAATTGAACAAGGAATTGAACAAGGAATTGAGCAAAAAGAAGCAGAAATGATTAAGGGAATGTTAAAGAAAAATATTGATTTAAAAACCATTTCTGAAATTGCTGGTATTTCTATTGATAAAATTAAAAAGATAGAAAAAGATTCAAAATGAGAGGAAGAAAATTTTTTGTATTTTAAGAAAAAAAGCCTACCTATTTAAAAAATAGTGTAGGTATTTTTCTACTTACTTACCGGTAGGACACTAACGGATCTGGCAATTTCAACTAATTCTGCAACTTCTAGGGTATCACTGGTCATGTAATAATCAATACCATTACTATGCCATGATAATGACTTATTACTAATTATTCCGATGACATCCGATAGGAAATCAAATTCTCCACTTACGGGGATGACAAGACCTTCATCGGATTTAGAGGCAGTCTCCTCTACTAAAACAAAGGAACTATCTCCTCCAAAAGTTAAAATTAAACGACTTCCCTCTTTTGTGTCCACAGTATCTTGGCTAGTAAGGTAAGTATTATCTGGTAAGTACATTGGGTAGATGACATCATTAATTTTGGCTGTGGTTTTTTCATTCTTACTGGTTTCTTGGTTAGAAGATGGATTGTTATTATTTTGATTGCTATTGTTGGTCGTGTTATGATTCTCTGTATTATTCCCAGATTGGTTATTATTCGTTTTATTTTCCGTATTTTCATTATTATTTTG
>CAKPAK010000011.1 GCA_934132915.1 uncultured Bacilli bacterium | reverse complement strand
TAACATTATTATAATAAATTAAAACGGCTATATTACTATTTTTTTCCATATCAGTAACATAATAAAATCTTTCTGTTTCTGCATCGTAAGTTCCATCACCATTCACATCACAATCAAAAGCGTCCCCCGATACCAAGTTTCCTGTAGCACCTAAAGAACCATAGGTAATCGTTGTCGTCCCATAAATTCCGTCAGCTTTATAACCAGCACTAGCACAATTGTTACCCTTACATTCTTCAGTATGAAGGATAGTTGCCCTTTGACATAGTGGCATCTTAAAATAAAGACGAATATCTCCATTAACATTAGGAAGTATTAAAATATCATTTTTATATTGATAATCGCTTTCATTAGATAATCGCGTATTATTCATAAATACATTTAAAAAATAATCAATATGATTAGGAATTGTTATATTTAGTTCTTCTCCTTCCATTATTTCATGAGGTAGATTAGTAGCATCAATATCATAATAACTAATAGAATAAATTCTTCCAAAAAGAAAATCTAGTCGAATATCATAAGAAGTATTAGAAGATTGATAGCCACCATCTTGATAAGAAACTTTAACCTCTAACTTCTTTTCCATCCCTAAAGTACATTGATTACTTTCATCACATAACCGAGATTTTAAATCATAGTTAAGAATTTCTACTTTTAAATTATCATAATTAATACTAATATCTTTAATTCCCATTAAAACATTTCCTAAATTATAAATATCCACTAAAAATATCACATAAGAATTATTATTATCTAAATTAATTTTAGAAGTAACATTAGAGACATTATATTCCTCATAACTACTAGTAGCATCATTTACACGATCTATACTAATCCCCATTATTCTAATATCTTTATCCACTCTTACTGTAGCATTTGCATCATTAATCGATAAATTATTTTGAAAAGCAGAAAACCCAACACTTAAAAGTAGAATTCCTAAGAAAATAAAACTAATATAAATAAAACGATAATTTCTAAAACCATTTTTTCTTCTTTTTCTCATTTCTCCTCCATCCTCTTATTAATATCATTATAACACAAGAAAAGCACTTCTTTTTAGTTTTTTCATACTATATCTATAGAGGTGAATAAAATTGAATTGGTTTGGAGATTTAAATCCCATTTTACAAGCATTAATTGCAACAACTTTTACTTGGGGAATCACTCTTTTAGGAGCATTAATGGTATGTTTCTTCAAAGAAGTAAACAAAAAAGCATTAAATACCATACTAGGTTTTAGTGCTGGTGTAATGATAGCAGCTTCTTTCTGGTCCTTATTACTTCCTTCAATAGAATTATCAGAAGAATTAGGATATATAGCCTGGGGACTACCAGCATTAGGATTTATATTTGGAGGATTATTTGTTCTCTTATCTGATAAATTCTTAGACAAGACTTTAAGCGATAAAAATAGTATAAAAAAAGATTCATTAAAAAGAAGTATTTTATTAGTATCCGCTATTACTCTTCATAATATTCCAGAAGGAATGTCCATTGGGGTTGCCTTTGGAGGAATCTCTAGTGGTGTATCAGGAATGACTTTAATTGGAGCTATCATGCTAGCAATTGGTATTGGTATTCAAAACTTTCCCGAAGGAGCAGCGGTCTCACTTCCTCTTAGAAAAGAAGGATTCTCTAGAAAGAAAAGTTTCTTCATCGGTCAGGCTTCAGCCCTAGTAGAACCCATATCTGCAGTAATTGGTGTAATACTTGTTCTAGCAGTAAGAAGTATCTTACCCATTCTCTTATCTTTTGCAGCAGGAGCTATGATAACAGTAGCAGCTCGTGAACTATTACCAGAATCTATTTCTGAAAATAAAAACTTATCTACATTAGGACTTATTTCAGGCTTTGTTCTAATGATGGTATTAGATGTTGCTTTAGGTTAAGAAAAAAATCTTAACCTTTTTAAAAAGAAAAATTTACTCTCAAACGAAGAAGATGTGCTATAATGTTAAAATAGGAAGTAAGGTGTAAGATGAAAGAAAAAGTTATAACAAAAATAAAAAATAATAAGTATATTCTCTATATATCGATTCCATTATTATTAATAATACTATTAATTACAAGTAAAGTAATTGTGGGAAAAGAATTATATATAGATAAACTAGCCTATCACTTATTCATAGAAAAACTAAGAAATGATAAATTAACCACATTCATGAAATTAACAACCAAATTAAGTAATCCAGAAGTCATGATCGTAATTGCAATTATTTCTATCTTATTTTGTATAAAATTAATAAAAAATAAAAAACTATCTCTAGGAATTATCCTAAATTTAGCAGGAATAACTATAATTAACCAAATACTTAAATTTATCTTTAGAAGAGAAAGACCAACTGGATATCGCCTAATTGAAATGTCTGGGTATAGTTTTCCTAGTGGACACGCGATGGCATCTTTAGCCTTTTATGGCCTACTTATCTATATTACCAAAAGATTAGTAAAAAATAAGTATTTAAAAATCTTGTTAATTACCCTAAATATTGCTATAATTATATTAATAGGAGTAAGCCGAATTTATCTAGGAGTTCACTACTTAAGTGATGTCCTAACTGGATATTCTATCTCAATAATCTATTTACTTATTACAACAAAATTATTAAATAAATATAAAATTTTCCCTTAATATCACATAATTCTTAGATATTTTAATCATAATTACTCCATATAATTTTAAATGAAAGAAGGAGAGTTTATGCGAATAAAACCAAGAAAATTACGAAATGAAAAAGAAATCATTATTGATGTAACACCAGATGAAACAAATAAGAGTAATAATGTACGAGAAAATACTTATTCATCTTATTCTGGAGTAAATCATCAAAATATAAAAAATAATAATCAAGTAAGTATACCTGTTGTCATTATCTTATGTATCGTTTTATCCCTAATTAGTGGAGGATTAGGTGCTTATTTAATGATATCGACAAGACAAAATACTACAACGACAACTAATGGAATAACCACATCAACAGCAAAATTAACCGAAACTAATAGTATTGCGGATGCCGTATCAAAAGTATATGATGCCGTAGTAGTTGTAGAAGTATATAGCAATAACCAATTAGCGTCCACTGGAACAGGATTTGTTTATAAAAAAGCAAACGGGAAAGCTTACTTAATGACCAATAATCATGTTATATCAGGAGGAAAAACAGTAAAAGTATTATTCCAAAATGGTGATGAATTAGAAGCAACAACCGTAGGAAGTGATACTTATTCTGATATTGCCGTATTAAGTGTAAAAGATTCTGATAAAATTGTTGCTGCAACAACAGGAGCATCCGATAAATCCAAAGTAGGAGATACTGTCTTTACTGTAGGTTCTCCAGAAGGATCAGATTATGCTGGAACAGTAACCAAAGGAATATTAAGTGCAAAAGATAGACTAGTCGAAGTTGCCCTAAGCAATTCACAAACCTCTGATTATTACATGCAAGTCTTACAAACAGACGCTGCAATTAATCCAGGAAACAGTGGCGGCCCTATATGCAATACCAATGGAGAAGTCATTGGAATTACCAACATGAAATTAGTAGATGATACAGTTGAAGGAATGGGCTTTGCAATTCCAATCGAAGATGCCTTAAAAGTAGCAGAAGTCCTAGAAAAAGATGGAAAAGTATCAAGACCATACATTGGAATATCGATGTTAGATTTAAGTAACAGTTATTACTTATGGCAAGCAGGAATTATAGTTCCTGAAAATGTTAATAATGGTGTTGCCGTTGTTAAAGTAGAAAGTGGATCTCCAGCAGATAAAGCAGGACTAAAGAAAGGTGACATCATCACAAAACTAGCTGGAAAAGATACCAAATCATTAGCAGAATTTAGATATGAATTATATAAACATTCTCCAAATGATTCCGTTGAAGTAACTTATATAAGAGATGGAAAAGAACAAAAAGCAACCTTAACTTTAGGAAAAAGTGAATAATTTTTAGAAAAAATACTGATAGAGAAGAAAAACCTTTATCAGTATTTTTATTATATTATCTTTTTTTTGATTATTTCTTCTCCATTGACATATTTTACTGATATGTTATATTCATAATAGGAGGAAACCATGAAAGAAGTATTTTTAGAAAAACTGAAAAATCAAAATTATATCTCTTATACTCTATATTTAGAAATTGCCAAAACTGAAGGAGAAATCATTCCTAACGACTTTGAAATAGAATCTTATAATAATCATATTCTAGAAAAAGAATACCTTAAATATCAAGATTACTTTAATCGAATGTATCAAAATATCGATAACACTATTCACTTAGATAAAGAACAAATTAAGGCTATCTTAGCCGATGAAGATTATTCTTTAATAATCGCTGGAGCAGGAACCGGAAAAACAACAACCATGGCTTCGAAAGTAAAATATTTAAGTGACATCAAAAAAGTCTCCCCAGAAAAAATTGCCGTAATGAGTTTTACCAAAAAAGCAACGGAAGAATTAGAAAAAAGAATAAACATAGATTTTAACCTAAATGCTAAAGTAACAACTTTTCACTCACTAGGCCTTGCTTATATACGAGAAATTTTTTATAACCGAAAATGCTATGTCGTTGATGAAAATCTTCAAAATCAAATCTTTCTCGATTATTTTCAAGAAAAAATATTCCCTGAAAAAGAGCGCGTTGCAGAACTGATTCAAATTTTTTCTCCATCCAACATCCAAAAAGCTTGGGTATTTGGAAATTATTTCAAAAATAACTATAAAAAATATAATACTTATAAAGAATTCTTCTCACAATATAAACGAGATAAAATAAGTAGTATTCAAAACATAAAAGCAGAAGTTGATGCTAGAATAGAAAACTCTTTAAATCAAGAAGTAATTTATACCATTAATCAAGAAATAGTCAAATCAAGAGGCGAGGCATTAATCGCCAATTTTCTATTTTGTAATGGAATCGAATACCAATATGAAAAACTATATGAAAAACTAATGCCCGAAAGAAGAAGTTATAAACCAGATTTTACTCTAAATTTAAAAGGAGAAGAAGTATACATAGAATATTTTGGATTATCAAATTATCAATCGAATGAATTAAGTCGCTACGACAAAATTAGAAGACAAAAAGAACTTTATCATTACAAACACAAAACAAAATTGATAAAATTAGATTATATTCCAGGAGAAAATATGATTAACACCCTAAAACAAGAATTAATCAAAATGGGATTTATCCTAAAACCAAAAACTCCAGAAGAAATATTAGATACTATGCTATCCAATAATCCAACATCCCAATTTTATCCTCTAAAAAATTTCTTTTATCAACAAATAGAAAAAATCAAATCTTCTCCTCAAAGATTATCTTATCAACAAGTGATATTAGAATACTTAAAAACACTTCCTTTAGAAGAAAGAAAACAAGCAGAAAGACAGTGCTATTATATCAATGATTTCTATCTTTATTATCAAAACAAATTATATAATGCCCTCTCTTATGGTTTTGACTATAGTGATATGATTTATTATGCCAATGAATATCTAAATACCATTAGTACAAATACCACATTAGATTTTGAATATTTAATCATTGATGAGTACCAAGATATTTCAAGAGAACGCTATGAATTTACTAAAAATATCGCCAATAAATGTCATGCGAAAGTAGTAGCAGTTGGAGATGATTGGCAATCAATCTATGCCTTCACTGGTTCTAAAATAGAATATATTTATAACTTTCAAAAATATTTTAAAGGAGCAAAACTATTTCAAATTACCAAAACCTATAGAAATTCACAGCAATTAATTGACTATTCCGGTAACTTCATTATGAAAAATAAAAATCAAATTCAAAAACAATTAATTTCAAACAAACAAATCATCAACCCAATTCGTTTCATTATGTTTAATGATGGAGAAGAAGAATATGCCCTAAAAAACTTAATCTTAACCATCCATGCCGCTCATCCTTCCCATAAAATAATGATTTTAGCAAGAACAAATCGTATGATAAAAAATCTCTATCGAGACGTTGAATTAAAAGAAGCTATCGGGACTAAAATCGAATTTATCGGATATGAAGAAATTCAAATAGATGCCATGACCATTCATAAATCAAAAGGCCTAACCTGTGATGAAGTAATATTAATTGGACTAGATAAATCTTTCCCTCATGCATCCTACGGGACATTCTGGCTATCTTCGCTATTCACACCAAAAAATGAAATAGAACCCATTCCTTTTGCAGAAGAAAGAAGAGTATTTTATGTAGGCTTAACCCGTACAAAAAACTATGTCTATCTATTAGTAAATAGAAATAGCAAAAACAGAAGCCCCTTTTTAAATGAACTCTTAAACTTAATGCAAGAAAAAGATAATGAACCCATATAGTTAGTTTTTTAAGAAAAATACTGAATTAGAAGAAAAGTCTTAATCAGTATTTTACATCTAAAATAAATTAAACGAAAAAAAGATGATTTTATAGATTTAAAAGAAAATATTTGCTATGATGAATTAAAGTAGGAGGCATTATATGGAATATGTAGAGAATTTATTTGAACAAAAAGACAAATATCAATCCCCATCTCCAAATGAAATATTAACAAATTTAAATGATTATAATATTACTACAATTGAATTGAAAAATGACACTATAGAGAAATCTTCTAAAGAAGTTTATCCAACGAAGGAAAGTCCCTTTTTGATTGAAAGTAAGTTTTCCAATGATAAAAATACAAGTACATTATATATTAACCCAGACTATTATCTAGAAAATCAAATAAGAACTGAAAATTTATTATTAGAGATCATTAAGCAAACAAAAGCAAAATCATTTGATATTGTTTCTAAAACTTTAATTACTAAAAATATCATAAATACTCTTTCTCAAAATGAATATTTAGAAGAAGTTACTTTAGCAAGAGATGGTAAAAATGCTTACGTTTTATCAGAAGAAGATTACGATATATTTGAAGAATCTAATATAAAAACTCTACACGTATCTTCTTTTTCTGAAGAATTAAAATTTATCTTAGACCCATCAAATTATAAAAAACATTCATCTAAGCCTTCTAATCTTTTCTTTGAAAGTAAAATTACAAAAGAAGACTTAGAAAATTTAAAATATCTACAAAATAAGAACACAAAAATATTTATTGAAGAAGAAAATATGGATGACGCTATTTTAATATCTGAAAGACTACACGAATTAGGAAAAGAAAATCATGTGATTATAACCATTAAAAATAAAGAATTGGTAACTTCCAAAATTTTATCAAATCATAATTTATTAAAGGAAAATATAGATATAAGCTTAAATCTTAGTACCGTTCCTATAAAAGAATATCTTCGCTTTGAAAAAATGTTATATCAAATGATAGAAGGTTCCAAAGATCTAAGTCCATTTGAAAGGTATATTTATGCTTACAATGTAGTCAAGCAATATAAAGAATATAGAGAAAATGGGCACTATCCAAGGGCAGCAAGAAATTTATATGACATTTTAGAAAATGAATTTATGGTATGTATAGGATATAATCATTTGTTAGAAGATTTACTCACTAAGTCTGAAATTAAAAGTTTACCTAGATTACTCGAGGTAGATATTTCTTACGATAAAGAAGATGAGAATGAAGTAATTTCCTCGAAAAAAGCAGAACACTCAAGGAGTTATGTTTATATTAATGATCCAAAATACGGGATAGATGGATTCTACATAACTGATCCAACTTGGGATAATAACTTAGAAAAGGATTTATATAATCATTTATTACTAACGGGAGAAGAAGAAAATGATACACGTAGATATAATTTCATTCCCACTTCAATTCCCAATTTTTCCATTGAACTGATGAACATTCAATCGTTAGAAGAATTTTATCAAAAAATAAATTTCTATCTCGATAGAAATGGAAATTCAAAAATTACTTTGAAAGATATTTTAACAAGATTAATGGAAAATTTAGAAAAATTATCTCCTGAGTTTATTGAAACTCTAAAAAAACAATATCCAGAGTTAGAAGAAATTAACAAAAAATGGGATAATGAGGAAGAAATCCTTTGCGAAATAGGTGAATTTTTATTAACGAAAGTGAATAAACCGATATCAGGGGAAACCATAATGTTGGCAGTAAGTGAAGTTTATCAAAAATCATATCACTTAGAAGGTGCAGCATTACAAAATAAATTACAAGAGACGAGAGAAGTAAACAAGCAGGAACAATATATTCAATTTCCCAAAAGATATAAAATAGACGAATATGGAAATAAAATAGAGTTACCTGGAATTTCTAATAAATTTGATATAGATACTAATGGCTATCACAAATAAAATACTGAATTAGAAGAAAAGTCTTAATCAGTATTTTACATCTAAAATAAATTAAACGAAAAAAAGATGATTTTATAGATTTAAAAGAAAATCTTTGCTATGATTAACTTAAAGTAGGAGGCGTTATATGGAATACATAAAGAATCTATATGAACAAACAGATAAGTATCAATCCCTATCCCCAAATGAAATATTAACAAATTTAGATAAACTTGATATTTCATCACTCTGTTTAAAGAAAGAAGAAATAGAAAAATTACCCTCATCAAGCATAGAGAAAAAAATTTATACAACAATCGATAAACCATTTCTAATTGGTACTGATTTTTTTAACTCAGGTAAGACTTTATATATAAACCCAGACTACTATTTAAAGAACCAAGAAGAAGTAGAAAAAGTTTTATCAGAAATAATTAAAAATAATTTAAAAAAGAAATTGGACATTCAATCTCAAGCTTTAATCACCAAAAAAATCTTAGAGGCTGTAACTAGTAATAAAAATCTAGAAGAAATTACGCTAGCAATGTATGATGAAACCAAATATATCTTAACAAAAGAAGATTATAGTCTCTTAAAACAATCGAAATTAAAAAAAGTAAAAACCTCTGGCGTTTCAGATGAATTAAAAAATAATTTTGATTCCCTAATTTATTATAATTATGACCGTAATTTAGTTGGGAGTAATTCATATGCTGCTTTATCTAGTTCATCCATCTCCTTAAGAAATAAAATCACCAAAGAAGACCTAGAAAACTTAAAATACTTACCTAATAGTACTACTAAAATCGTAATTGAAGAAGAAAATATGAAGGATGCCGTTTTAATATCTGAAAGACTACATGAATTAGGAAAAGAAAACCATGTAATGATAAATGTTAAAAATAAAGAATTTGTAACCAATAATATTTTAACCAATAACCATTATTTAAATGAAAATATAGATATCCAACTAGGTAAAAGCATTGTTTCTGTAAAAGAATATCTTCGCTTCGAAAAAATGTTATATCAAATGATAGAAGGAACGCAAAATTTAACCCCATTTGAAAGATATATTTCTGCTTATAATGTAGTCAAGCAATATAAACAATATAAAGAAAACCAAATCGATAAATCTGCATCCAGAAATCTATATGCTATTTTAGAAAATGAATATATGGTATGTGTAGGATATGCCAATATGTTAGAAGACTTACTAAATAAATCAGGAATTAAAAATATCCATAGAAATGTTGGGGTAGATACTTCCTACGATAGGTTTAATGAAAACGAAACAGTAGTATCAGAACATAGTAGCCATGCGAGGGAGTATGTATATATTAAAGACCCTAAATATGGAATAGACGGTTTTTATATAACCGATCCTACTTGGGATAATGATTTAAAAAATGACTTATACAATCACCTATTATTAACCGCAGAAGAAGAAACAAATAGTAGAAGATATAATTTTATTAATTCTTCCATTAATAATTCTTCTCTAGAATTATTAAACATTAAATCTTTAGAAGAATTCTACCAAAAAGTAAACTTCTATCTAGATAGAAATTCTAAGAGTACGTTAAAAGATATTTTAATAGATTTAGTTGAACACTTAAAAAAACTATCTCCTGAGTTTATTGAAACTTTAAAAAAACAGTACCCTGAAATGGAAAAAAGTTTTATGAATTGGTCAAATGAAAAAGAAATTCTTTATCAAATAGGAGAGTTTTTATTAACAAAAGTAAATAAACCAGTATCAGGACAAACGATTATGTCGGCAGTAAGTGAAGTTTATCAAAAAGCTTATCACTTAGAAGGAGAAGAATTACAAAATAAATTACAAGAAACCATAGAGATAAACAATAAGCGGCAACATATCCAATTCCCTAAAAGAGAAAAAATAGATGAATATGGAAATGAAATAGAGTTACCAGGAATTTCTAACAAATTTAATATAGATACGAATACTTATCACAAGTAAAATACTGATATAGACCTTTAATCTTTATCAGTATTTTTATTAAATATATGTTATGATATTAGTAGTTTGGAAGTGATATCATGAAAAAAGTTGAATTATTAAGTCCTGTCGGAAATAAAGAGATGTTATATTATGCCATCCATAATGGAGCAGATGCCGTATATTTATCAGGAAAAAATTATGGCGCTAGAAAATTTGCAAGTAACTTTACCAATGAAGAATTAATGAATGCCATCAATTATGCACATACTTATGGAGTAAAAGTCTACGTAACCGTAAATACCTTAACCTATGAAGAAGAATTAGATTCTATTTTAGAATATATTGGTTTTTTATATCAAAATCAAGTAGATGCCCTTATCATCCAAGATATTGGCTTAATCAAAAAAGTAAGAGAATATTATCCTAACCTAGAACTTCATGCTTCTACCCAATGTCATACCAATAACAAAGAAGCAGCTTCTTTCTTTCAAAAATTAGGCCTAAAAAGAGTCGTTTTAGCAAGAGAGATGTCCCTAGAAGAAATCAAGAAAATTGATATTCCTATCGAAAAAGAAGTATTTGTTTATGGTGCCTTATGTGTATGTTATTCTGGCTGTTGTCTTTTCAGTAGCCTAAATGGAGGTAGAAGTGGTAATCGGGGAGAATGTGTTGGCAGTTGCCGCCTACCTTACCAATTAATAAAAAATAATGAAGTCGTAAAAACAGATGGTCAGTACCTTTTAAGTACCAAAGAACTAAATACACTCCCTAACTTAAAAGAACTATTAGATGCTAATATTGACAGCTTAAAAATAGAAGGAAGAATGAAATCCCCATCTTATGTTGGCTATGTCACTAGATTATATAGAACCCTAATCGATAAATACTATAACAATGAATCCTTAACCCTAACGAAGGAAGAACAAATCAACTTAAAAAAACTATACAATCGTGAATTTACCAAAGGATATCTTTTTCATGAGTCAGATATTATGAATATCAAAACCCCGAATCATCAAGGAATTCCAGTAGGTAAAGTTCTTTCTACTACCAAAGATAAAATAAAAATTAAAGTTACCAATGATTCCCTAAATCAAGGAGATGGAATAAGATTTCAAAATAATAACACAGGAATGATGATTAATCGTCTTTATGATGATAAAAATCTTTTAAAAAACAGTATCTCATCTCCTCATATTGCCTATGTAGAGAATACCAAACATATCCATGGAGAAGATATTATCTTAAAAACAACCGACTTTAAATTAACCAAATCTCTAGAACAAATAACAGAAAAAAAGATACCTGTAGATATCTATTTTGAAGCAAGAAAAAATAAACAAATGTCTATTACAATCAAAGATGATAAAAATAAAGTAGAAGTATTAGGAGATACCCCAGAACTAGCAATAAATAGAAGTACCACTCAAGAAGAAGTAGAACACCAATTAAACAAACTAGGCAATACCCCTTATAAAGCATCATTAATAGAAGTAAATATAGATACCAATCTTTTTATTAATATTAAATCAATCAATGAATTAAGAAGAAAAGCAGTCCAAGAATTAACAAGTAAAAGAATTCATCCTCATCAAATTTCTTTACCTCCTTCTACAAAAGAACAAGACGTATCTCTAGATAAATATCCATCCCAAGATAAAATAAATATCAGTATTTTAACCAGAAATGAAACCCAATTAAAGTGTGCTTTAGAAAATCAAATAGACACAATCTATACCACGGACTATAATCTATACAATACTTATAAAGATTACAACAACATTTATTATCGCCTACCAAGAATAATAAATACTCATCCCAATTTAGAAAATGAGAATCTGCTTATCACGGAAATTGGCAGTCTAAACCATTATCAAAAGAACAATCATTTAATTAGTGACTATACTCTAAATATAACCAATCATAACTCAATCGAATTATTAACCAAAAATAATGTTAAAAAAGTAACCCTATCTGTTGAACTAACGGATAATCAAATCAAAAATATCATGAAAACAAACTATCCAGCCGAATTAATTATCTATGGCAGATTAGAACTTATGGTGATGAAATATTGCCCTTTAAAAAAATGTCTAAATTACTGCAAAATTTGTAAAGATAACCAGGATAAATTCTACCTAGAAGATAAAGAAAAAAATCGTTACCCCATGCTAAGAGAAAACTGTATTACTCATATCTTACACAAGAATATAACCAACAAAATTCCTAATATTTATAATTATATTTCTTATGGAATCAAAAATTTCAGAATAGAACTCTTTGATGAAGATTATAATGAAGTAGAGAATTTAATAAAGAAATTAAGAGAGGAGATACAAAAGTGCGAAAGGTAAAGATTCCCAAATATAGCTTATCAGAAGAATTAATTAATGCAATTAGCCATGGAATAGGAGCAGGCTTAAGTATAGCAGCTCTAGTCTTATTAATTGTTCACTCCAAAAATGTTATTAGTATTTTATCTTCCATCACTTATGGAGTATCCTTAATTGTTTTATACACTATCTCTTGTATCTATCATAGCCTAAGTCCTAAACTAACAGGGAAAAAAGTATTAAGAGTAATTGATCACTGTAATGTTTTACTCTTAGAAGCAGGAACTTACACCCCAATTTGTACTTGCCTAATCAAAGGAAAACTAGGCCTATCTCTTCTTATCATAATTTGGGCAATTAGCATTATAGCCATTGTAGCAAATGCGATAGATGTAGATAAATATCAAGGGCTTTCCGTAATATGTCATTTAGTTATGGGTTGGGGCATCCTTCTTTTCTATCCTCTTCTAAAAACCCTTTGCCCTAAAGTCGGTCTTATCTATTTAATTTTAGGAGGCATTATGTACACCATTGGTGCCATCCTCTATGGACTAGGCGCCAAGAAAAAATACATGCATTCTATCTTTCATTTCTTTGTCCTAGCAGGTAGTATCTTCCATTTCTTTATGATTTATTTATATGTAATTTAATTTTTTAGATTTGAAAAATACTGGTAGAGACCCGTCTTTTCATATTTTTAATTTTAATAATATCTATTTTATGGTAAGAAAGTTTAAAATACCAAATTTAAATAAATATATATTTTATAAAAGGTAGAAAAATCATTCCTAGATTAATCTATCTTTTTTTGTTAAATTTTTATCAGTATTTTTTGTAAATAACAATCTTTTAGTAGCAAAAATTGTCGATATTTGCTATAATGGGGGTAAGAATGGAAAGGAGTATAAAATATGCAAAAAAATTCAAGAAAAAATTTAATTTTAAAATGTGTTGCTCTTGGAATCGTATGTAGCTTTACTCCTCATGTATATGCCCTAACAGGTATCGTAAATGTCAATGATTCTTTAACTTTAAGAAGTCAACCAACAACATCAAGTAGTGTGATTACAAGATTTTATAATGCCACAGAATTAACAATTTTAAATACAAATTCTGGAACAGGTAATGGATGTGCTGGTAATTGGTATAAAGTAAGTTATGGAAACTATACAGGTTATTCTTGTGGTGATTTCATAAAATTAAAAGAAGAAAATCAAACTACTTCTGGAGTAGATGACAGTTATTCTAAAAAAAATTATGATAATCCAACCAAAAAAGATGGAACAATCATGTGCTATGAAGATACAGGTTCCGTTGGGTTAAGAAGTAGCGCTAATGGCAGTAGAACTGGTGCTAAAGTCAATTGTGGAGAAGATGTAGATGTTTTAGAAACTGTGGACAAACCTAATACAACATGTCCATATTGGTATAAAATAAGTGCAGGATCTAATACCGGTTATTTATGTGGATATTTTGTAAACACAACCAAATTAACATCGACTGCGCAAAATTATTATAATCAGAAAAAAAATGGAGATACTATCGAAAATTATACCCAAAAGTTAAAAAGTGCAGGTTTCCCAGATAGTTATATTCCATATTTATTAGAATTACATGCAAGACATTCTAATTGGACTTTTGAGGCCGAAAAAATTAATATTAATTTTGATGATGTTGTAACAGGAGAAAGTGGTAATGGAGCAAGTCTACTTCAAAGAAAAGCTCCATTTGATGATGGATATTTATCTTTAGATACAAATACTTATAATATTTTAGTAGATAATTTTAAGGAATATGAAAGTGAACCAGGATATTATAATGCCTCAAGAGAAACTATTGCTTACTATCTTGACCCAAGAAATTATCTAAATGAAAAATATATTTTTGCCTTTGAAACATTAGGATATAGTTCTAATCAAAATTCAAGTGTTATTTCATCTATTTTATCCTCTCAAAGTTTCTGGCCAAGTATTTATCAGTATTATAATAGAAGTGGTGCCATTAAAGATAGTACAGGAAATGTTAATGACGATATTGTAACATCATCTTCAAAAATTGGAATTAGTGCTGTTCATGTAGCTAGTCGCATTAAGCAAGAGATATCTGGAATATCTTCAACCGATTCTAGAATAGGTGGAAATTTCCAGTATAGTGGGAAAAGCTATTCAGGTTATTATAATTTCTTTAATATAAAATCAAGATGTACAAATTGCAGTTCTATTTATTCTGGATATGCTTATGAACAAGGATGGAATACTCCATATAAAGGAATTTATGGTGGAGCATCATTTATGTATAATGGATATATTTCTATAAATCAAGATACCATTTACTATGAAAAATTTGATGTATCTTCAACAAAAAATGGAAATTTTACCCACCAATATATGCAAAATCTAGCCGCTCCAATTCAAGAAGGAGGAATTAAATATAATGGTTATGTTAATAGTATGAATAGTTATTTAAATACAGCCATTAAATTTGTTATTCCTGTATATAATAATATGCCAAATTATACTGTAACAGCCCCTAGATTAGGAAATCCAAACAATTATTTAAAAAATTTAACGATTAATAATAATACCATTAATAACTTTAGTTATAATACTTATAATTATAATGTTTATTTAAGTAGTAATACAACTTCTGTTAAAATTGGAGCAAATACCATTAATACAAACGCCAAGGTAAGTGGAGCAGATACCGTTCAAATTAAGTCTGATAATCAGACACAACAAATTAATGTAACTTCACAAAATGGAAAAACAAGAACTTATACCATTAATTTTATTAGAGAAAAAGACGATTCTCCATCTACTACTATTGAAGATGCAATGAATCATTCAGGATTTAAATATAATGATAAAAATATCTTCGGAATTAATGTAGGAACAAATGTGTCTAATATAATTGGAAATATTACGAGTTATAATCATAAAGTAGGTGTAACAGTAAAATCAAAAAATGGAACGGTAAAGACAAATGATGTATTTAAAACTGGAGATAAAGTAACCATTTCTGGTACCAATGGTACAAAAACTTATGATGTGGTAATTTTTGGAGATATCAATGGCGATGGTCAAATTACTGCAGTGGATTATGTTAATGTCAAAAATTATATTATGAATCGAAGTAATCTAACAGATAGTTATTTAAAGGCTGCTGATGTCAATAAAGATGGACAGGTTACGGCAGTAGATTATGTTCAAATCAAAAATAGTATTATGGGAAAAAGTAATATTAATCAATAAAGGAGAAATCAATGACAAAAAGAATAAAATATATATTATGCGTAATGTTTACCTTTTTCATTGCTAAGACAAATGTTTTTGCAGGCTCTTTATCTATTTGGTCGGGAGCAAAAGAAGTAACTGTTGGACAAACGGTTACTGTTTCTGTAAAAGCTAACAATCTTGCTGGAACTTTTAATGTATCTTCTTCAAATAATGGAATTCTAGCAGGTGGAAAAAGTGATTGGTTAGAAAATGATACCTATACTTTTACTTTTACAGCAAAAAGTGCAGGAACCGCAACGATTACCGCATCATCTCTAGATGTTGCGGATTACGATACAAATGATAAATTTTCCGGTAGCAAATCGGTAAGTATTGTAGTCAAAAACAAAAGTACATCCTCAAGTGGTGGCAGTAGCAATTCAAACAAAGGAGGAACAACTGCAGATAAAAAAGAATATGATTCTAACAATAACTTAAAATCATTAACAGTTGATGGTCAAAATATAGAACCAGCATTCAATAAAGATACAACAGAGTACAAACTATCTCTTGACCAATCTGTTGAAAAAATAAATATTCAAGCATCAGCAGAAAGTGATAAAGCAAGTGTATCGGGAACAGGTGAAAAAACATTATCCCAAGGCGAAAATACAATTGAAGTTAAAGTAACTGCTGAAAATGGAAATGAAAAAGTTTATAAAATTATTGTTACAGTAGAAGATAAACATCCTATTTCTACAAAGGTTGGAAAAAATACTTATACAGTAGTGAAAAAAAATAACAATCTAATCGATAAATTAGAAAACTATGAAGAAGTAACAATTAAAATAGATGATCAAGATGTCATAGCTTATAAAAATAATAAAACCAAAGTATTACTAGTTATCCTAAAAGATAAAGAGAACAAACTAGCATACTATACTTATAATGAACAAACCAAAAAATATGAAGAATATCATTATATCAAAGTAGGAAACATAACCTTACAAATTCTTCCCTCAACAACTCCAGAAAAATACTTAAAAGATACTCTTAAAATTCAAAATCAAACCATTGACTATTATAAAATTAGTAAAAAAAATAAAATAGGCTTAATTTATGGAACAAATATCAAAACAGGAAATACAGACTATTATGTCTATGATACGGAAGAAGAAACATTGAGCAGATATTATAATCCCGAAGTAAAAGTTTACCAGAAAGAGTTAAAACAATTAAAAGAATACACCATGATTGCAATAGGAGTAATTGCCTTCTTAAGTATTATTGTCATTATTTGTTCCCTAAAAAAAGGAAAGAAGAAGAAACATTTAAGAACAATGTAACTTCTTCTTTTTATATTCTAATAATTCTATTTTTCTCCCATTTCTAACATAATACCAGGCAAAATTTGTTTCTTTCTAGAAACAACACCTTCTAAGAAAGTTCCTTGTGTTAAATCTTCACGTTTATAAACATTCCTTAAAATATCTTCTGCTCTCTTACTATATAAAACATAAGAACCCTTCTTAATAATATCCGTAACAAATAAAGCAACAAAGTAATAATCTTCTCCATCTGCTACTTGATTTAATAAATCAACATATTCTTCTTTCTCCTCAAGAATCTCATCTGGATTTGTCGTAGAAATTTGACCAAGTCCAATATGATATTCTCCAACAGGATAGTTTTTATAATCTGTATATAATACTTCTTCTTTTGTCTTTCCCTTTAATGAAGAACCAGCCTTTAACATCTCTAAGCCATAGACTTGATAATCAACTCCAGCAATATCTGCAAGTTCTTGAACAGCCTTTCTATCAATATCTGTTGTAGTAGGAGAATTTAAAATCAAAGTATCCGATAAAATTCCCGATAACATAAGACCAGCAATCTCTTTAGGAATCTCAACATTATTCTCATGATACATAATATATAAAATCGTATTAGTACTACCAACAGGCATATTTCTAAAATTAATGGGCATATTCGTACCAATACTACCAATATTATGATGGTCAACAATCTCCACAATATTAGTCTCCTCTAACCCAATAGCACTTTGCTCATAAGAATTATGATCGACTAAAATAACATTCTTACGATTATCATAACTAACATCAGACATCCTTAAAATACCCTTACATTTTTCATTCTCATCAATAACAGGATAATAACTATATCTAGTTTTATTGGCAATTCCCATAAAATCACTAACATTTTCATATTCACTAATACAAAGAATATCTTTAACATAATTAATCGTAGATACACTATTCGCAAGATTAATTCGACGAGCAGCAATTAAAGTAGGGTAAGGCGTAACAATAATATTCACCTTCTTCTCTTTTGCTAGTTTCAAATGCTCTTCCTTAATCTGATGACCACCAGTCACGATAAGTAATTTAACCCCACTAGTAATTGCATATTCAATCACACTATGTCTATCTCCAACCATCAAAATAGAATTCCCATCCAAAGGAACAGAACTAATAATCGTCGTACTACGATAACTAGCAACAGTCAATTTCCCAGTAATTTCTTCATCAAAACGAAGAAGTTCTTCCCCATTAATAGCTTCCAAAATATTATCATAAGTAGAATTTATTCTATCAACATTTTCATTAAACTGTTCTTTAGCAATATCCTTCATCGTAATAATTCCAAGTAACTTTTTATTATTATCTACCATAGGAATCTTACTAATACCAGCCTCACTCATCTTATGATAAGCATCATTAATCGAGTCATGTTCCGTAACACTATAATTCTTCGTATAATTTAAATCTTTCACTTTAATTTTAACATCATTTAAAAATATTGGCTCTTTTACCCCAAAATACTTAAGAACATACTTAGTTTCTAAATTAATTCCACTAAGTACAGCAGGTATGGCATTCACACCAAGAGCCTTCTTTAAATGAGCAAGTGCAATTGCTGCCGTCACACTATCCGTATCCGGATTACGATGCCCAAAAACATATACTTTTTCCATTTTATCACTCACTTCCGTTAACCAATTATATAATAATTATGGTGTAAAGTAAAGTTTTTTAAACCAACAACTATAGTATTTTTCCTCTGTTTTCATTATAATAAAAAAGAGGTGATACAATGAATAATGAGGAAATAAAAAAATACTTCACGCGTCTATCCCAAATAAAATATGGTTGGCACGATAAAAAAGGCACCTTTCATGCCCATTTAAAAGAAGGCAATTTCTTTAAAGATTTTTACTTTCAAACCAATGAAGAAATCAAAAAAACATCCTCCGCTATCTGTTGGGAAATCTGTGAATTAGAAAGAGAAGAATTTACTGCAAGAAATATTCCCAACCAAACCATCTATGCCGGAGTATTTCTTCATCATAAACTCTACTGCCATACCTTCTTAGTCTACAAACAAGAAGATACTTACTATTGGATAGAACCATCATGGGAAAAAATGAAAGGCATCTATCAAGCCAAAACAATAAAAGAATTATTAAATAAAGTCTATGAAAATTTTGATAGTTTCACGCATGAAAAATTTTCCAAAGAAAAAATCTTCTTTCGCATCTATACCAAACCCAAATCAAGAATAAGAGCCATCCCATTTCATTATCATTGTATTGTACGAGGCAAAAAAATAAAAATTTAATTAACCACTTATTGACTGGATACTCTTTCTATATTATACTTGAATATATAAAATACGAAAGTGTTTTATAGAGAATAAGAAAGGAGTGTTACAATGCCTAGAACTGGCACTACAGGGGGGAAAAAAGAAAGAAATGCAGCAATAGAAATATGGAGATTTATTGTTGCAGTAGCAATTATTGGCTTTCATGTCGGTTGGATTATAGCAAGAAGTTGCAATGGAACATATGGATATTGGATGGAAACTTCTAATTGGTTCTTTGGCGCTAGTGAAGTATTATTAATCTTTACAATTCCAGCAGGATACTTTATGGTATCACACTTTAAAAAATTAAATGCTACCAAAGAATATGCAGAAAGAAGTGCATCATCTAGAGCATGGGAATATGCTTGGGGAAGAGTAAAAACACTATTACCAGTCCTAATTTTAGGGTATATTCTTGGAGTAATTATCTCAACAGGATTCTACTATCCTAAATATGGAATACAAGAAGTATGTACGATGATCGTAAATAGTATGTGGGAATTCTTAGGATTCCATTCAGTAGGACTTAGAAGTACTGCTGGAGAATTCTTCAATCTAAATGGAGTATTATGGTTTATATCCGCAATGATTATCGGAGGATATTTCTTATATTGGTTACTTTGCAAAAATGAAGATTTATTCTCAGGATTTATTGCCCCATTTGGATTTATCTTTTTTGCTGGATGGTGGTGTTATACAGGAACAAGAGCAGCACAAACAGGATGGTCAACATTCGGCTCACAAGTAGCCTCTACCAATGGAATGGGCGGATCAGCAACATCAGCAACTGCAACCCTAGGATTCAATAATGGATTTATTTTTGTCATCATGGGAATGCTAGGAGGCATATTGATTTATTACCTAGTAGAAAAATTAAAAGAACATAAATTCAGTACTACAGGAACATTAGCAATTTCATTTTTAAATGTAATTGTATCTGCTTTACTTGTATGGTATATTATGTATCAACCAACATGGTTTAATTTAGAAAGATGGACAGTAGCACTATTATGTATGGTAGTAATTACGTTAACATTATTGAAGAAAGATTACTTTACAGAACTTCTAAATAATAAAGTAACAAATAAATTATTCTCATACTTAGGAAGTATCTCATTATATATTTATATGCTTCATTATCCATTAGCAATCTTAGTATTAAGAATACTTGGAAAAAATACCAAAGAAACAATTTATTCATTCTGGCAAATATTTATTCCAACTGTAATACTAACGTTAATTTTATCTGTTATAACAAAAATAATAATGGAAAAAACAGTTTTAAAGAAAAAGTAGATTTTTTTCTACTTTTTTTGTTATAATAAAAAAAGAAAAGAGGTAGAAAATGAAGATAATTACAAAAGAAGAAATTGGAACTTTAATCAAAGATGGCGATATGGTAGCAATATCTGGATCAGGAGGAAGTGGAAGTCCAGAAGCATTAATTAGAGGAGTAATGGAGTCCTTTCAAAAAACAGGACATCCAAAAGGAATTGGTGTAACCTGTGGAATAAGTCCTGGAAATTTAACCAATGATGATGTAGGAATGAATATGTTAGCTAAAGAAGGCCTAGTTGGAAAAGCAATCTGTGCTCATTTAGGCCAAGGAAGAGTATTTGGAAATGCTATAGGAAAAAATCAATTCCCAGCTTTTGCTGTCCCACTTGGTGTCATTAATCACCTATATAGAGCAATTGCAGGACATGAGATAGGCGTAATTACACATGTCGGCCTTCATACCTTTGCTGATCCAAGAATAGAAGGATGTTGCGCCAATGAATCAGCAAAAAAATTAGAACCAATTGTAAAATTAGTAAATTTAGAAGGAAAAGAAAATTTATTATATCGATCATTCCCAATTCAAGTTGCCCTTTTAAAAGCAACATATGCAGATGAAGAAGGAAATATATCCCTAGAACATGAAGCGGTAATTGGAGAACAATATAACATGGCCATCGCCACGCATAACTCAAAAGGCATCGTTATTGTTCAAGTAGAAAAAATAGTTCCTAAACATAGTCTTAGAGCAAGAAATGTTTTGATTCACTCTTCATTAGTTGATTATGTATTAGTATCTCCCCCAGATACCTCATTAGGAGATTATAACCTCCCAATCTATAAACCATACGTTACAGGAGATGTCAGAATAGAAATATCAGATATTGAAATTAGACCACTAGATGAAAGAAAAGTTTGTGGAAGAAGAGCAGCACTAGAACTAACAAAAAATAGCATCGTTAACCTAGGCGTTGGAATGCCAGATTCTGTTGCCAATGTTGCTGCAGAAGAAAAAATTTCTAACCAAATCTTCCTATCGGTAGAATCAGGAACAACAGGAGGCGTTCCAACAGGAGGTGTTTCTTTCGGAGGAACAATTAATCCAGAGTGTGTTATACCAACATCAGAACAATTTGATGCTTACAATGGAGGTTCCCTTACCATGGCCATTGTTGGTTTAGCCGAAGTAGATAAAGAAGGAAATGTAAATGTTTCTAAATTTGGAACAAGAGTAACCGGCCCAGGCGGATTTATTAATATCACCCAGTCCACCCACAAAATAATTTTTATGGGAACATTTACCACTATAGACCTTGATGAAGAAATTAAAGAAGAACAATTAATTATTAAACAAGAAGGAAAAAAGAACAAGTTCGTAGATAAAGTACAACAAATCACCTTCTCAGCCAAACAAGCTCGCCTTAGTAATCAAGAAATTCTCTATATCACAGAAAGAGCAGTATTCAGATTAATAGACGAAGGAATAGAATTAATAGAAATCGCCCCAGGAGTAGATTTAGAAAAAGACATACTAAATCATATGGACTTTACTCCAGTCATTTCTCCAAACCTAAAACAAATGGATAAAAGAATCTTCAAGAATATCCCCATGAACATATCAATATAAGAAAAATACTTATCTATTACTAAATTCTAGATAAGTATTTTTTTAGTAAACTTCTTCCCTCTTTGGTTCTATAAATGCTATACTAAAACAAAGAAAGGATGATAAAATATGCATGAAATTAAATGCCCTAACTGTGGAACAGTATTTCAAATTGATGAATCTGACTATCAAAACGTCTTAAAACAAGTAAGAGATAAGGAATTTGAAAGCGAAATCAAAAGAAGAGAAAATGAATACCAAAAAGAAAAAGAAGCCGCAATCGAGCTTACCAAAACAACCCTTGAGAAAAATTATCAAGAAGTACTTTTCAAAAAAGAACAAGAAATCCAAAACTTAACCAATACCCTAAATTTTAAGGAGAAGGAAACCGAACTTACCATCAAAAATGCCATTTCTGAAAAGGAAAAAGAAATCAGTACTTTAAATAGTAAAATAGAACTAAAAGAAAATGAATATTTAATCAAAGAAAAAAACTTAAAAGAAACTTATGAAGAAAAAATCAAAGATAGAGAAGAACAAATCTCTTACTACAGAGACTTTAAAGCTAAACAATCTACGAAAATGATTGGTGAATCCCTAGAAGTTCACTGCCATAACGAATTTAACAAACTTCGTCCTTTATTTAAAAATGCTTATTTTGAAAAAGATAATGACATTAAAACAGGCTCTAAGGGAGACTTTATCTTTAAAGATTATGACGACGAGGGAATCGAGATTACTTCTATTATGTTTGAGATGAAAAACGAAGCCGACAAAACTGCAACTAAACATAAAAACGAAGACTTTTTCAAAGAATTAGATAAGGATAGAAAAGAGAAAAAATGTGAATATGCCGTCTTAGTTTCTCTTTTAGAAATGGATAATGACTATTACAATGAAGGAATCGTTGACGTTAGTTATAAATATGAAAAAATGTACGTCATTCGCCCCCAATTCTTTATTCCCTTAATTACTTTAATTAGAAACTTAGCCATGAATGCCTTACAGTATAAAAAGGAACTTGCTCTTATTCAAAATCAAAATATTGATATTTCTCATTTTGAAGATAACTTAAATACTTTTAAGGAAGGATTCTCTAGAAATTATCGCCTTGCTAGTGAAAAGTTTAAAAAAGCTATCGATGAAATTGACAAAACCATCGACCATCTTCAAAAAACCAAAGAAGCTCTTCTTTCTAGTGAAAATAACTTAAGACTCGCAAACAATAAAGCCGACGACTTAACCATCAAAAAACTAACCAACGGAAACGAAACTATGACCAAACTCTTCCAAGAGACAAAAGAATAAATTCAAGAAAAAACGCTAAAATTAAAATAATCTTTATCCATATTTTTCCAATCTTTTCCAATCGCTAACTATCTTTATTTTCATATTTATGATACACTTATAACTATCTAAGACCAAACTTTAGATAACCAAAGAAATAAAGGAGTACCAAAAATGAAATTAGAACAATGTTTAAAAAAATTAAGCTCAAAAGACCAAAAAAGATTAAAAGAAAATTATAAATTAGAAAATAATAGTACTTTAGAAGACTTAGCTTCTGAAATTATTTCTTCCTTACCAGAAGAAATATTCATCTTAACCGATGAAGAAATCGACACTTTAAAATCATTAGATAAAAGAAAAGAAGTATCTAATGAATTACTTCAAAAAGGATACATTTATAAAGAAGATAATCAGTATATCCTCCCAGAAGAAATTAATTTAATTATCAAGGAATTACTAACGAAAGAATTATTAAATGAACGCCTACTATTAGCAGTCTCATTCTATCTAAAGGCAAATGGCGCAATAAAAATAACCGATTTAGTTAGATTGATCAAAGAAAGTGGCATCAACACCACCAAAGAAAAAATTAAATCTTTAATCAAAGATGAAGACATCATTAAAAATAATATGATTTACTATAATGAAGTTGCTCAAGAACTAGAACAAACAATTCATTTAGTTGAAAAAGTATCAGGAAATTATAAAGTATTCAACCTAAAAGAAATTCCTGATTTACTCTATCTAAAAGAAGAATACTTCCCCAAGAAAATTAATAAAATCTTAGAGAAGAAAGTAAAAGAGAAAGCAAAAAGAAACTTCCTTAGCATAACTATGGTAGAAGTCGCAATGATAGGTATTATGGATGAAGAGGAAATTATCAAATCAATAACAAAATGCGAAGTCAAACTACAAAAAAATGAAAAAGAGAAAATTTTAGATATTTTAGAAGAAGTAACAGATATCTTACCAACTTGGCTTAATGGCGGATCTTCCATTTTAGAAGAAATTGACGCTGAAGAAGAAAGAAAAGAAAAAATCGAAGAATACAGTAAAACAAGAAAAGATATGAATATTATGGAGATAATGAATGATATTTACCGCTATATCTTAACATACGTTACCATTAATGGCGTAATGGAACTAGATAAATTAACAGACATCTTACAAACCAACCATGGCCTAGATATTACCAAAGAAAATATTTTAACTCTACTAGAAGGTGATGACTATATTAAAGTGACTAAAAATTATCTAAACATCATGGATAATGATCTTGATACCATAAAAGAATTAATGAAGATAAAAAATAATTTCTCTAACTATAAAATAATTGAAGATGCCGAAAAAACTTTAGAAGAATTTGATAACCACTATGACAAAATAGAAGAAATTCTAAAGGAATACCAAATAGAAGGAGAAGCATGTGATACTATCCTTAGTCTCTTCTTAATCAGAGAAATATCCAAAGAAGAATTAAGTATGATATTAGATTGTTTCCCTATTAAATTATCTTCTAAATTAATAAAAGAACTATCAGAAAGATTAAAAAACGAAAGAAAAGAAATGGCTACTTGGGAGCATAATGGCTTCAAATCAGTAGAATTAAGTCAGAATAAAACATCAAAAAAGATAGGCAGAAATGATAAATGTCCATGCAGGTCTGGTAAGAAATACAAGAACTGTTGTGGTAAATAGCCCATAAAATAAGGGTTTGTGAGATTTTGAAAAGTTCAA
>CAKPAK010000010.1 GCA_934132915.1 uncultured Bacilli bacterium | reverse complement strand
GGTATATGCGACTGATTATATGTGTTGTTCAGAACGTGCTGGTAGATGGTTATTTGGTGATAAAGAATATGATAAAGGTAATGTTTATTTATTAAATAATGCTATTGATATTGAAAAATTTAAGTATGATGAGAAATTAAGACGTAAAAAAAGAAAAGAATTAGAAATTGATGATGATACTTTAGTCATTGGACATATTGGAAGATTTGTTGAGCAAAAAAATCATCGATTTTTAATTGATATTTTCAATGAAATCCATCAAAAAAATAGAAATTCTATTCTTTTACTAGTAGGGCAAGGTCCTTTAATGAAAGAAATCAAAGAAAAGGTAGAAAAGTTGAATTTAAGTCGTTGTGTAAAATTTTTAGGGCAAAGAAATGATGTTAATCAATTATATAATGCTATGGATGTCTTTCTTTTTCCATCATTATATGAGGGACTAGGGATGGTTTTAATAGAGGCACAAGCGAATGGATTGCCTTGTCTTGCTTCAAGTGAGGTTCCTCAATTGGCTAAATTTACTAATATTGTAGATTTTATTGATTTAGAGGAGGATAGAAGTATATGGGTGAGGAAAATACTGAATACGCATTCAAGTAGGAGATTAGATTTCTTTCGAAAGGCTGTTAATGGAAAGTATGATATTCATTGTGAAGCAAAAAAATTGGAAGATAAATATTTAGAATTTTACAAAATAAATGTTATTTAAATTAAGAAATAAAATGATTTTATTTTCTTTGTGCTTTTAATGATTTTTATATTGATTTAGATGAATATTTATAAAATGTTGGGGAGTATTATGATGAAAAGATTATCAAAAAATGAATGTAGAAAATTAGAATTAGAAATGTTAAATATCATTTCTGAAATATGTGAAAAAAATAATTTAAAATATTATATGTGTGGTGGAACACTTCTTGGTGCAATTAGGCATAAAGGGTTCATTCCTTGGGACGATGATATTGATATTATGCTATTTAGAAGTGATTACAATAAATTAATAAAAATTTTGAAGAATCAAACAAGATATTCGTGGTTATCTGTTTTAACTTCTGACGTTGATGGATATTATTATACTTTTGCTAAAGCAGTTGATAATAGAACTGTTGCTAAAATGGATGATAATATTACAGAACATGGTCTATGGGTTGATATTTTTCCATTTGATAATTTGCCAAATAGTGAAATAAAACGAAAAATATTTATAATGAGATGTTATTTCTATAGAAGTATTGTTATGGCAATGACTACAGATTTTGATGCAAAAGATAGTATAAAACATAAAAAAACTAAGAAAATTTTAAATTTTTTTTCAAAATTTATTAATAAAAAACATTTTATAAAAAAATATGAAAGGGTTTCTCAAAAATATAACAATATAAATTCAAATTATGTAGCTTCTTTATTTTCACCATATAAATTGAAAGAGTGTTTTGAAAAATGTTGGTTTGATGATCGAAGAAAATACAACTTTGAGGAATTTCAATTTTTTGGACCTAAAGATTATGATAAATATTTAAGTCAATTGTATGGAAATTATATGAAACTTCCACCAAAGGAAGAACGAAGGGATCATAAAATAATTGCTTTTAAAAAGTAATCGTTATTGTTGTAGTTAAAATTTAAAAGACAGGAGAAACTATTATGAATATAATTTATGTAGTTAAAAATATGAGAGTTTCTAATGGAGTTTCAAGTTATATAATGAATTATTATAGGAAACTGATAAAAGAGGAAAATGTAAATATCGATTTTCTTATTGTTTCTGAAACTGATTCTCCTTACTATGAAGAAATTAAAAGACATAAAAGCAATATATATGTGATGCCTTCATGCAAAAAGCCGATTCAAATGTATTTGTTTTTAGCAAAACTATTTAAAGGTAAAAAATATGATATTTTACATTCAAATGTTTTAAATAGTAACTTTCCTATTGCATATATGGCAAAAAAATACGGTGTTCCCGTTAGGATATTACATAGTCATGCTACTTCTAATGGAGATAATTTTTTAAAACTTTTGCGTAATAAACCATTTCAATACTTAAGTATACACTATTCAAATAATTTTTTTTCTTGTTCTAAACTTGCTGGGGAAAGTATTTTTAAGGATAGAAAATTTTATGTTGTTAATAATGCTATTGATTTGGATACTTTCAAGTTCAATGATATTGCGAGAAGAAGGGTAAGAAATGAAAATAATGTGGAGGAAGAAAAAATAATTGTCTCAACAGTCGGAAGATTAACTATTCAAAAAAACCCATATTTCATTCTTGAAATAGTAAAAGAATTAGTAAAAAGAAATATTAATTTTGAATTTTGGTGGTTTGGTAGTGGAAATTTAGATGAAGATATAAAAAATAAGAGCATTGATATGAAAATTAATAATTATATTAAATTTTATGGTTCTATAAATGATGTTTACAAATATTATAGTGCAATGGATTTATTTATTTTACCATCATTTTATGAGGGATTACCTGTTGTTGGAATTGAGGCTCAAGCTAATGGGCTTAAATGCCTGTTTTCAGATTCAATTACACTTGAAACAAAAATGTTAAAAAAGACTTTGTTTTTACCTATTGATTCTGTTAAAGATTGGTGCAATACAATAACTGAATGTATAACTGATTGTAATCATAAAATTGATGACTATACTTTTTTGCGTGAAAAGTATGATATAAATAAACTTGCTGATAGTTTGTATAAAAAATATATTGAATTACTAAAGGAATATAATTAAAAGAAGGAGAAATAGATCTATGAAATATGTATATATTGTAAAATCAAGACTGCATTTTTATCCCCCATGTGTTTCACATATAAGAATGATAAAAAAATTGGGATATGATATTGATGTTTTATATGGAACCTGTGATAAAAATACACTAAATTTATTAGAAGGTGAAGGGATTAGTTGTTTTAAAATTTCTGATATAGAGGATGAGTACTTTGGAAAGGTAAATAAATTAAAAGGTTGGCTAAAATTTAGAAGGGGATTAAAAAAATATCTTAAACGTTATGATGATAATGATACAATTTATTGGTTTGGAACAGCAGAGACTGTTATTCCGATGAAAGGATTGTTAAAAGGAAAAAAATATATTGTAACTTTACTAGAATTGTTGGATGATGCTCCTAAAAAACGTAAATTACTACATGGTATATTAGAAAATGCTTATAAAGTTACTTGTTGTGAGGAAACAAGAGCTTATATAACAAAATTTTGGTATAATCTCAAAGAATTACCAACTGTTTTTCCAAATAAACCATATAATCAATTAACAACAAGAAGGGTTGAACCTACTTCTGAAGAAACAAAAAAAATTATTGATGAAATTAAAAATGATGATGTTATTATATATCAGGGATATCTTCAAAACACGGAAGAATTATTAGAACTTGCGAAAGCATTGAAGAAATGCCAAAAAAAGTATAAATTGGTTTTAATGGGAATCGATGAATATAATAGTTATGAAAAAATTGTTGATATTTATGATAATTGTGTTTTTTACCCTTATGTTCCTGCACCATTACATTTGGAGGTTACTAGTTATGCAAAGTTTGGTATTTTATTTTATAGACCTACAATTTTAAATAAAGCATTTTGTGCTCCAAATAAAATTTTTGAATATGGAGGTTTTGGTATTCCAATGATAGGAAATGATATTCCAGGACTAAAAAATACTATAGGTAATTCAAATGCTGGAATTTGTACAAAATTAGCAGAAAAAAATATTTTAAATGATTTAAATACAATGGAGAAAAATTATGAATTTTATTCAAAAAATGCATTAGATTATTTTAACAGTGTTGATAATTATAAAACTATGAAAGAATTTTTAAAAAAATAAGGTGTTAATATGAAGAATTTTAAACTTTCAAAAGAAGGATTACTGTTATTTTTTATGATTTTCTTTGCTTTAAAAATTGGTTGTATTTCATATGTATCTAGTGCATTAAATTTATTGTGGTATATTGGAGCTATTTTAGTGTGTTTTTATGCAGTAGCCAACATATTATATAATCATAGGTTTAACAAATTTGATTTTACTATTTTCCTGTTTTATATGTTTTTGTTATTTACAACCACATTAAATAAAGGTGATTTGTTAGGCTATGTTAAGGAATTAGTTTCTTTTATGACTACATATTATGTAATAAAGTATGGTTTAGAAAAGAATGCAACAAAATTTATAAATATTTTTTCCACTTATCTTCTGCTGTTGCTAATTATTAATACATTTTCATCAATTATTTTTTATCCTAATGCTATGTTTAGAGATAATAATAATCCTATATTTTTTATGGGTGGAGATAATACGTCAGTAAGATTATATATTATTTCTATATTATTTTGCTTTATGAATAAATATATAACATTAAAGAAAATGACTGTACCCACTGTTCCTTTATTGAATTTGCTTACATTTTCTATAGTAAGAGATTTAGGAGGGGGCAAAGTTTGTTTTATTATTTTGTTGTTGTGTATTTTATATTTAATTTATGGAGCAAATATTCCAATAAAAACAATTAAGAAGATTATAGTAGTAAATGTTGTATTATTTTTTTTGCTTGTTATAGTAAACAAAATAGGCTTATTTAAATTTATTATTGTTGATGTTTTACATAGAAATCTTTCTTTAACAGATAGAACTGTAATATGGGATATTACGATAAAAAAAATAATAAACAGTCCAATTATTGGCTATGGAATGATTAATGGTTTATCTTTCCAAGCAATGTTACCTTATATTACAGGTATTAATGCACATAATACATATTTAATGATATTGTTTAATGGTGGTATAATTTTATTTATAATATTTGTTATTTCTATGTTGATAGGACAAGCAAAATTTGATAGCATAAAGCATGATAGATGGATATATATGATACCATTTACATTATTAACTCTTATGATTAGAGCCCAAATCGAAGGATGGGATGTTATTTGGTTATTTATTCTCCTATTTTTGTGCTATTCATACGATAAAATTGAACAATTAGGAAGAAAAGAAATTGATAAGATTAAATGATTAATGAGATTGTTTTTCATACAAATACTTTGAATGTAATCCCATCAAAAAATATTTTCGTTTCTAGTTTTGCTATTTTATTTTGCTGATAAATCTCGAAGTATTGATGCTAAATACATTTGTACAATGCTAATAGTTGTTTTGTTAACTCAAAGTATGGATATATATATTATTTATATTTTTATATTTGCGTTGTGTAAATTTTTTGAATTTATGTATAATTTGAGAAAAAATAAGATTTAGGAGAATGTTATGAAATTGAAATTTATTATAAAAAAATTTTTATATTCGTATAAGGCTTCAAGCAAGACTTATGTTGATTATTTGAGAAGTATAGGTATACTGTGTGGTGATAACATTAATATATTTTGTCCCAAAGATACGCATATAGATACAAATAATCCATATTTACTTGAGATAGGCAATAATGTTAATATGACAGGTCCTGTTACTATATTAACCCATGATTATTCGACTAGTGTATTAAATAGAATAGATAGTAAAATTTATGGTAAATCCAAGAAAACTGTGATTGGAAATAATGTTTTTTTAGGATGGGGGTGTACAGTGCTTGCTGGTACTGTCATAGAAGACAACGTAATTGTAGGAGCAGGTTCTGTTGTTTCTGGGATAATAGATGAAAATAGTGTATATGCTGGAAATCCTGCCAGAAAGATAATGACTATTGAAGAGTATAGAGATAAAATAAGCAGGAATCAAATGAATGATGCTTATTGTTTATATAAAAGTTATAGAGATAGATTTGGAAAAATTCCAGATATGGATACTTTTCATGAATATTTCTATTTATTTGTGAATGATTATGATAAACTTACAGATAGATTAAAAAAAAAATTATCCGAAGAAAATATATCGAGAGAAGTATTCAATGATAATGTTGCTGAATTTAAGTCGTATGAAGAATTTATTGATTATTGTAACGAAAGATATAATAATAAATAAAAAGTGTTATTGGATAATCTTATGAAAGGATTAGATCAATGTGATAGAAAAAATCAAAAAATTATTAAGTTCAAAAGTTTTAAAAAATGGAATTTGGTTAACAATTTTGCAGTTGGTTAATACGGTAATTCCTGTAATTACTATTCCTTACGTTACCAGAATATTAGGAACAAACGAATATGGAGTATTTTCAATAGCATTGAATTGGATTTTATATCTACAAGTTTTAGTTGAATATGGGTTTGGATTGTCAGGTTCTAGAAAAGTAGCGTTACTGAGTGATAGTGAAAATGGTCAGTTGAACAAGCTATTTAACAATATAATTTCAGCACGAATTTTATTATTAATTGTATCGGGTATTATTTTAAATATTGTGTGTTGGGGATTTAATTTTGATTTACAGGCTTATATTTGTATGTTGATTTTATTTATTATGATTATAGGAACAACTTTTCAATTAACATGGTTATTTCAAGGCAAGCAAGATATGAAGTTTATTACAATTATTAATGCACTTTCAAGATTTATATCTGTTATATTAATTTTTTTATTGGTGAAAAAGCCGAACGATGTATATTTGTATTGTGTTCTTTATTCAATTACTTTATTATTGTCTAGCACAATAAGTATGATAGTTGCTAAAAAGAAATATAATTTGCAATTTAGATTTGCACGATTTGAAAATATAAAAAGGGAATTTAAAGATGGATTTTATTTGTTTACTTCTTCTGCAATGACAAAAATTTTTAGTGGATTTGGAGTGACAATATTAGGAATATATACAACGGCATCAATTACAGGAATTTTTTCGGCTATTTATAAAATTCCATATGTACTTACTATGTTTTTTTCTCCTATTTCACAGGCTATTTATCCATTTATTAGTCAAAAATATGTTGAAGGGTATGATGTTGGTGAAAAATATGTAAAAAAAATAGGAATACCAATTTTTATGATATTTTCAATATTTTCAATACCAATAATTATTTTTAATAAATATATTATTGATATATTATTTGGGGTTGATTATTCAAATTATTCAATTATAGTTGTACCGTTGGTTATTCAATTTTTGTTTGCGATTATTAATAATTTTATAGGAATACAAACATTGGTTGCGAGTGGTAAGCAAAAAAATTATAGTAAGGCATTTGCAGTAGGATGTATTGCGATAGTCATTAGTAATACATTTTTGGGAAAATTTTATGGAATTTATGGCGTTAGTATAGCGGCACCTGTTGGTGAGTTTGTTTTAACTCTTAGCTTGATGCTTCAATTAAAAAAAATTAAAAAGGAGTCAGAAAATGATTAAGGTAATGAGTATTTTTGGTACACGACCAGAGGCTATTAAAATGGCCCCACTAGTGAAAAAACTTGAAGAAAAAGAGGGAATAGATTCAATTGTTGTTATTACAGCACAGCATAGAGAAATGTTGGATCAAGTATTGGAAACTTTTGATATTCAACCAGATTATGATTTGAACATAATGAAACAGGGGCAAACATTAACTGATATAACAATTAGGACATTAAAAGGGTTAGAAACTATTATCAAGGAGAGCAAGCCTGATATTATTTTAGTTCATGGTGATACAACAACAACATTTGTTGGGGCTTTAGCGGCTTTTTATAATCAGATATTGATAGGTCATGTAGAGGCTGGACTTAGAACATATAATAAATATAGCCCTTGGCCAGAAGAAATGAATAGACAAATGGTGGATTGTATGGCAGATATGTATTTTGCGCCAACTGATTTGAGTAAAAAAAATTTATTAAACCAAAATATTAATGAAGAAAAAATTTATGTTACAGGGAATACTGTAATTGATGCAATGAGTAAAACGATAACTAAAAATTACAAACACGAAATATTTGATTGGTTGGGAGATAGCAGAATGATTCTTTTAACTGTGCATAGAAGGGAAAATTTAGGGGCGCCCATGAGAAATATTTTTAAAGCTATTAAAAGGTTAGTTGATGAATTTGAAGATGTTAAAGTTGTATATCCAATCCATAAAAATCCACAAGTTAGATCAATTGCTTATGAAATTTTGAAAAAAAATGAAAAGGTAAAAATAATTGAACCATTAGATGTTTTTGATTTTCATAATTTTCAAAATAAAAGTTTTATTATTATGTCTGATTCAGGTGGTGTTCAAGAGGAAGCACCATCGCTTGGAAAACCAGTACTTGTTTTAAGAAATACGACTGAAAGGCCAGAAGGTATTAAGGCTGGTACATTAAAATTAGTTGGTACTGATGAAAATACAATTTATAATGAAACTAGAAAATTATTAACTAATCAAGAAGAATATGATAAAATGAGTAAGGCATCTAACCCATATGGTGATGGACGTGCTTCAGAAAAAATTGTTGATGCAATTGTGAAATATTTTGGTGATCGTTTGATATAAACATATTTTGGTGATTGTAATATTTTTCACAATATGATTTTAATGAAAATATTATAATAACTATTAGGATTAGAAAAAGAAGCTATTTATGGTAGAGATATCTTTAATTTGGATTAAGCTATTTTTTCTATTTTTCATCTAAAATTTTCTTATAAAATGTAAAATCAATATAAGTATTTTATTTTCAAAATAAAAAAGAGAGAAAGTGATGCCATATGAAAAAGAAAAATTTAATTATAACCTTTTTACTTCTTTTTGTTTTAATGTGGATGGGAACTATTTTTTACTTATCTAGCATGAATACGAATGAATCTAATGGTAGGAGTAAGGTGATTGTTTCTGATATTGTAGAAATTGTTGGTAAGATTACCCATCGTGAGTATAATTTAAAAGAAAAAGAAGCTTTAGTAGAAAAGTTTAATAAACCAATCCGTAAATGTGCACATGCTAGTGTTTATTTTGTTTTGTCTATTTTAGTTTTAAATTTTTTATTGGCGCTTCATTCTAATTTAGAAAAAAAGTATGTTCTTGTATTCTTTATGACGATATTCATCTGTTTTCTTTTTGCCCTAACAGATGAATATCATCAAACATTCGTTTATGGCAGAACGGGGCAGTTTAGTGATGTTTTAATTGATACAAGTGGTGCTTTAATTGCAACGAGTATCTTTACTATATTGTATAAAAGGAAAAAAAAGTAGAAAAAATCTTGCATTTTGAAGATTATTTGATATAATTATTCTAGGAAGGGAATGTGAAAAAATGAAAAAAAGTTTACAATTCATTGCAGTACTTGTCGTTTCTTTATGCTTTACCACAAGTGTACATGCAGCGACTAAGCAAGAATTAATTGATTATGCTTCTAAAACTTTTACTGTTGCAGGACGTAGTGTCAGTAGTCCTGAACTTGCTGCTATTGTTAAAAGTTATTTAGCGGATAATGAAATCAGTGCGGATGTAGCCGATCAAATTATTGCTAAGGGAGACAGAATTATTGCAATTATGAATGCTGCTGGTACTACAGATTTAACCAAGTTAAGTAGTAGTCAAAAGAATGAAATTCGTGCATTGGCAACGGATGCTGCAACTTTAGCTGGCGCTACGGTAAGTTATGATAATTCATCAAAAAGAGTAACCGTTAAAGGAGCTAATGGAAAAACTTATGGTTCAGCACCAATTACTAACACTAAATTAGCAGCAACTGGTTCAGATTATACGATCTATATTGCTGTATCTGGTTTAGCATTAGTCGTAGCTTCTTCAGCAGTTTATAGAAAGTTAAAAAATAATGCTTAATCAGGCGAAAAAAAAAGCAATATTAAAAGCGACTATTCTTGAGGTGATAGTTGCTTTTATTTGTTCTTCATTTCTTGTTGGATTTATTTTTTTCATTTTTTATTCTCCTATTCAAGAAATCTTTCAAATGATGGATTTAGTATCTGAGAAATCCAATAAAAAAATTTTAAAAGATGTAAAATTAGATTTAAAAACTAAAAATTTAGAGTCTTATCCTGAATATGGAACGAAGTATGCTAGTATTTCTATTCCTTCGGTAAATATTGAACAACCAATTTATTATGGAGATGATAATGAAACACTAAAATATGGTGTTGGGCAATATATTGCGAGTTATTTTCCAGGAGAGGGTGGTTCTATTCTTTATATGGGTCATAATACAAGTAATATGTTAAGAAATCTTCCAAATGTATCTTTGGGTGATGAAATTATTGTGACAACCAATTATGGGACTTATCGTTATCAAATTGATGATACTAAAGTCATTAAAGATACTGAATTGGACAAAGTTCCGATTAAAAGAGAAGGGGAAATTTTGATGTTATATACTTGTTATCCAACGACAACTGTAGTATATACACCATATCGCTTTGTTGTTTATGCTTCGTTAAAACAATAGAAGGAAGTGATTTATTTGAAAAAAATACTGATCAGGTTCACTCAATTGTTATTCATACTAAGTACTACGATTCTTCTTGTTGCTCTTGTTTTGATGTCAACAATTTTAGATAAGAAATATATTTTGTCTTATTTAGAAAAAGATAATTATTATGATAAAGTTTATCATGATAGTCTTTCTACATTAGAAGGATATACTATTCAAGTAGGATTAACTGGGGGAGATGTAGAAAAAATATTATCTAAAGAAAAGGTAGAGGTGGATATTAAGCATTTTATCGATTGTATTTATGAAAATCAAGAATTAAAAATCGATGCTACTTATCTTACCGATAATTTGGAAGGCTTAATTCAGGAAAAATTAAAAGAAAATCATCGAGAAGCGACAAATGAGGAAGTTGTGGCGATTCATGACTTGAAAAAGCAAGTCGCGGATAGTTATGAAGATAAAATTATTTATTCTAAAAAATATGCTTTAAAACTTAGAGATGGTTATTATCAGTTTTCTTGCTATCAAAATAAAATTCTATTTTTATTATTTAGTCTTGAATTTTTTCTCCTTGCTTTTTTAGGATTGATTAGTAAAACATTTGCTTGTTTTTTTAAAATATTAGGTTCTTCCTTTTTAGCTACTTTCTTTTTTCTTTTTTTGGGAAAAGTTATGATTCAACCAAAATTTCAACATGTTGTGGTATTTAGTCGGATTCTGTCGAAGTTAGTTATTGGGATGATTAATTCTCTTTTTCATATTTTATTTTTATCTAGTATGGTGATAGGAATAATTGGCTTAATTTTGATTATAATAGGAGTGTATAAATCTTACTTGGAAAAAAATTAAGGATGTGATGAGGATTGAAATACTTTCTTATCATTGGTATTTCGCTTTTAATTGTTGTTATTTTATTATTTTTATTTTGTGCGCTTGTTGTATCTTCTAGAAGTAATCATCGTTAAAAACTAAATTTTATTCTATTTCTTTAAAAATAGTAATTTTTATGATATTAATGTCATTATGTGGGACTTTTGATCAAGATGTTTTTCTTGGATGAGAGTCTTTTTTTTGTTTATTAATTATTTGCTGTGGATGGTCGTTAAAATTTATGTGATGAAGAAATTCCTGTAAAAAGTAGTAGGCAATTTAGAAAAATTATGATATACTTAAATCATAAAATAGTTAGGATGATAGTGGTTATGGAAGAGATTGATATTCGAGAATTATTGAGTTATTTTAAGAAAAAGATAGGTTTATTTATTACTATTTTTGCTTTTATTTGTTTGATTGGTTGTGGTTACTCTTTTTTTCTTCAGAAGCCGATGTATAATTCTTATACTAAAGTGATTTTAAGTGGAGAAAATACTATTACGCAAAATGATGTGGTATTAAATAAAAATTTAGTTGATACTTATGCTGAGGTTGTGAAATCAAGAAGAGTATTGAGTCAAGTGATTAAGAAATTAGATTTAGATTTAACTTATGAAGAATTGATGAATGAAATATCGGTGAATGCGGTTAGTAATACAGAAATTATTCAAATTAATGTTTCTGATAAAGATCCAACTATGGCGGCGAATATTGCTAATGCAACAGCTTCTTATTTTACGAAAGAAGTATTAGAGTTATATAAAATGAATAATGTTAATATTTTAGATGAGGCAATTGTAAATGAAATTCCTTATAATATTAATGTTGTTAAGCAATTACTAATTTATATGCTTTTAGGTATTGTTGTATCAGGAGGAGTGATTTTTGTTCTTTATTATTTTGATCGGACAATTAAATCTGTAGAACAAGTTGAACAAAAGATAAATTTACCAATTTTGGGGAGTGTTCAAGAATTTAGTAAGAAGGGGAGAAGAAGATGAAAGATGAATTAGTAATTCAAAATAAGCCAAAATCAAATATCAGTGAAGATATTCGAACCATTCGAACAAATTTACAATTTACAACGAATGAAAAAGATTCTAAAGTTATTCTTGTTACAAGTTCTATCCCTGGGGAAGGAAAGAGTTTTATTAGTAGTAATTTAGCTGTCGCTTTTGCCCAAAATGGAGAAAGAGTATTATTAGTGGATGGGGATTTAAGACTTGGTCGAGTGAATCGTATTTTTAATCTTTCTAATGAAAAGGGGTTATCTAATTTGTTGGTTGCGGATGATTCTGTTGACTTAGCAGGGTATATCAAAAAAACAAGGGTAGAGGGTGTTTATGTGATTCCAAGAGGGACTGTTCCTCCTAATCCAAGTGAGCTTTTAGATTCTGCTAATTATAAAATTATTTTAGAGATTTTAAAGAAAAATTTTGATCGAATTATTATCGATGGGGTTCCTGTGAATGGGTTGCCAGATTCTCTTATTATGGCGAGTAGTGCTGATCGGGTAATTATTGTTTGTGCTTGTAATTATACGAATATTGATGAACTTGCTGAGACAAAAAAAGCGCTTTTAAAGATAGAAGCGAATATTGCTGGTGTAATTGTTAATCGTGCGCCTACTACTAAGCGTGGGAAATATTCTAACTATTATGGGTAGTATTAAATCGAGGAGGGATCATGACAGATATTCATTCACATATATTATTTGGGGTAGATGATGGAAGTAGGAGTATGGAAGAATCTATTTCATTGTTGAAGAAATTAAAAAGTGTTGGGTTTGATAAAGTTATTTTGACGCCTCATTTTATTATGGATAGTACTTATAATAGTACTTATGAAGAAAATTACTATCGATATAGAACTTTAAAGGATAAAGTAAAAGAACTATCGTTAGGAATAGATATTTATTTAGGAAATGAATTATTTATTCATGAAAAATTAGGAGAATTACTAGATAATTATGTTGTTAGTAGTTTAAATGATACGGGATATGTTTTAGTAGAATTTCCTTTTCATAATAAAATTTTGAATCTAGAGGATATTTTGTATACTATTCAGTCGCATGGTTACCGTGTAATTATTGCTCATCCGGAGCGGTATGATTTTTTTCAAGAAAATTACTCTTTAGTGGATGCTTTAAGGCGAGATGGTTTTCTTTTTCAAAGCAATTACTCTAGTATTATTGGGGGATATGGTAAGGAAAGTGAAAAATTAGTAAAGCATATGCTAAAAAAGCATTATGTTAATTTTTTGGGAACAGATATTCATCGAGTAGATAATACGAGTGTTATTGATAATTTTTCTAAAATAGAAAAGAAAATCATTCATGAAACGGGAGAGTCTTATTACCGAAAAATGAAAGAAAATAGTGATAAATTGACCAGACATCGTTAAGAGATTTTTGAATAAAAAATTTCTTTTTTTTGTGAAAATCGCTTACATGAAAATTTTTTTTGTGGTATATTGAATAAGCGACTTTCAAAAAGAAAGTAGAAAAAGAGGTGTATTGATTATGAAAAAAATGGATTTAGGGAAAGATAATATTAATCATTTATTACTATCCTTTGCTATTCCTTGTGTTATTAGTATGCTAATTAATTCTGTATACAATATTGTTGATCAGATATTTATTGGTAAGGGCGTTGGAACACTAGGAAATGCCGCTACGAATGTTATCTTTCCTCTAGTCATTATCTTTAATGCAACAGCGGGCTTAATTGGAAATGGTGCTGCGGCTAATTTATCCCTAAAACTAGGAGAAGGAAAAAAAGAAGAAGGGGGAAAAATTATTGGCTCTGCCGTTACCACTTCTATTTTAGTAGCAGTAATATTAAGTATTTTATCTTACTTATTCTTACCCCAACTAGTTTATTTCTTTGGATGTACAAAAAATGTTTATCCGTATGCAATAGATTATGGTAGAATCATTATTTTAGGCGCTCCTTTTATGATTATTTATTCTAGTTTATCTCAGTTAATTCGAGCCGATGGTTCTCCAAAATATTCCATGATTTTATTGGTTGTAGGGGCTGTTTTGAATATTATTTTAGACCCTATCTTTATCTTTTGTTTTCACATGGGAGTAAAAGGAGGGGCTATTGCTACTGTTATTGGACAAATTGTATCTTTCTTAATGGCAATTTTTTATCTCAAAAAGGTAAAGTCAGTATCGATTAATAAAAAGTCTTTTGTGATTGATAAGACGATTTTTCGAACATTAGGACTTGGACTATCTTCTTTTATTACCCAAATTACGGTTTTGGCTTTATTTATTTTTATGAATAATATGATGACGAAATATGGTATTCATACAAAATATGGGGCGGATATTCCTTTATCGGTATATGGGGTAATCTCAAAATTAAATAGTCTCTATATTTCAACCATTTTAGGGATTTCTATTGGATCCCAACCCATTATAGGCTTTAACTATGGTGCCGAAAACTATGATAGAGTAAAGAAGGTATTAAAGAAAGTCTTACAAATTAATTTTATTGTAGGATTAGTATTCAATATTATTTTCTATTTATTCCCTCAACAATTAGTGAGTATCTTTATCTCAAAATCAGATCCAAGTTATCCGTTATTTATGGAGTTTGCCGTATTAATTTGTCACAATTTTCTCTTACTTATGGGACTAAATTTCTTAGAGATGACCACTTCTATCGTTGTTCAATCACTTGGAAATGTTAAAAAAGCAACTGCGGTATCTTTTATCAGACAAATTATTTTGTTTATTCCTATTGCTTGTTTTATGTGCATTGTTCTAGATAAGGGAATTTATGGTGTTTTAGAAGCTGGACCTATCGCGGATGGTATTACTTTTTTCATTGCTATTTTCATCTTTGGAAGTGAATATCAAAAATTATCTTCTAGTGGATTAGATAAAGAAAATACTTCTGTATCTGTTTTATTAGAAAAAGGAAGTACTCTCGGAAAAAAGATAGTGATTACGATTTCTAGAGAATATGGAAGTGGGGGAAGATATGTTGGGAAGCTATTAGCGGAAAATTTAAAAATTCCTTTCTATGATAAAGAGTTAATTACACTAACTAGTAAATCATCAGGACTAGGAAAAGAATATATTGAAAAAAGTGATCAAAAATTATCTAGTGGAAAATTTGAAGGAAATAATGATGATAGAATTTTTATTGCTGAAGAAAATGTAATAAAAAAACTTGCTAAAACTTCATGTGTTATTGTAGGTAGATGCGCTGACTATATTTTAAAAGATGATAAAAATACAATTTCTATTTTTCTATACAGCAAAGATGAAGATAAAGTAAAAAGAGCAACAAAATATTATGGCTTAGAAGAAAAAACAGCCTTAAAACAAATTCAAAAGATAAATAATGAAAGGGCTAGACATTATAAGTATTATACCAATAAAAAATGGTATGACTTTAACAACTATGATATAGCTTTAAATGTAGATACATTAGGGGTAGAGAACACGGCTAAATTAATTGAAGAATATATAAAGAATCGAAGAAATAAATAAATTCTTTGGTTCTTTTTTCGACTAACATACCTAAATTAAATGACAAAATTTCAAAAAGGTATTTCAAAAAAAATTAAAATATGTTATTATCATAATATAGATAGGAGGTCTATAATAATGGAAAAAAGGAGAACAGGACAAGTCATTGCTATTATGGCATTAGTTGTCGGAGTAGTAGGAGTATCCATTGGGTTTTCTGCATTTTCAAATGCCCTAAAAATTCAATCAAGTGCTACCGTAACACCAGATAAAGATACACTAAATGTTGATTTTTCAAGTTCTGATCAAAGTGTTGATGCAAGTGCAATCACACCAACTGTCTCAGCAGAAGTCGTAAAAGCAACAAATGCTGCAATTGATAACACAAATGATCCAACCATCAGTAATTTAAGTGCAACATTTACTGAACCTGGACAAACAGCTACTTATAGTTTTTATGCTTATAATGCTGGAGAGTTAACTGCATATTTAAAAAGTATAGTTTATGGTAATGCTACTGGAGAAACAGCAAATAAAGTTTGCAAGGCAAAAGAAGGAGCTACAGATGAATTAGTACAAAAGGCTTGTAATGGTATTTCATTAAAAGTAAAAGTAGGTTCAGAAGCAGAAACAGCTAGTGGCTTAGGAAGTATTTCAGGCCATTCATTAGCAAAAACAAAAGCAGAAGCTATTACGGTTACTTTAGAATATGCTGCCGGTGCTGAAAGAGCAGATGGTGACTTTACCGTTTCATTTGGAGATGTTACTTTAAATTACAGTTCAGTAGATTAAAATAATGGCACGGTTTAACTGTGTCATTTTAAAGTTAGGAGGATAATATGAAAAAAAGCTATATCAAATTAATTATCTTTTCTTTCGCTTTTATCCTTTTTTTTCTATTAAATAGTCTAAAATTTCAATTTTTAAATCAAACGATACTAAATATTATCTTAATTTTATTATTAGGATTAACCTACTTTTTATTTGGATTTGAAAAAAATAGAAAACGTTATTGGAAAGATATTGTATTAGAAATTATTATTATATTAATTAGCTTTTTTCTAATGTATTATCTATTAGGAATTTTTATAGGTTTTGCAAAAATAAAAAATTACTTAACCATAACTTCCATAAAAAAATTTATTCTTCCAATAATTATTTATATTATTTTAAAAGAGTATTTAAGATATCAACTAATAATGAAAGCAAGTGAAGAGAAAAAATTAATTTACTTAATTTGCATATTCTTTATTGCTTTAGAAAATACTATTCCTTTTTCAATTCATCCACTTTCTTTTAACCAAGAAATGTTTTTGTTTCTTGCTCTAACATTTATCCCATCAGTTACAGAAAATATATTGTGTACTTATTTAACTCTAAATTTTGGATATATACCAGGAATAGTATATCTATTAATAATAAAATTATATTTTTATATTCTTCCATTAATCCCTAATCCAAACGAATATATCTATTCCATGGTCTTTTTCCTTCTACCAGTTTTTGTACTATTTAGAATAAAAAGTTGGCAACAGAAGGATAGAACTAATCAAATAGAAAGAAAACAACAAAATAAATCAGGACTAATTTATTATTTACCAGCATTAATCATTACTATAGTTTTAGTTTATTTTGTATCAGGATATTTTAAATACTATGCTATAGCAATCGCAAGTAATTCTATGAGTCCTTGTTTTTACAAAGGGGACGTTGTAATTATTAATCAAAAATATCAAAATCTAAATCAAGGAGATATCATTGCATTTAAATATGAAGGAACAGTAATAGTTCATAGAATTCATCAAATGATAAAAACAAAGAATGAGTACTTTATTTATACAAAAGGAGATGCCAATCGCAATCCAGATAATTATAAAATAACAAAAGATATGATTTTAGGAGTAGTTAAGTGTAAAATTCCTTATATAGGAAAACCTACGGTATTGCTTAATGAATATTGGTAAGAGGTGATAAATCATGCAATTAAAAAACCAAAGTAAAAAGTCGAAAAGAAGAAAAAAGATAAAGAAAAAAAGTTTAACTAATCATAAAAAACTATTTGGTAGAATTTATATTTCTTATACAAAAAGATATGTAATTTTTTTATCACTATTTATTCTTTTCTTTCGTTTAGGAATTTATTTTATTTTAAATTCAACAGATATTGTACAAGAAGAAAATATATTTTACCAAGAAAAAAGTAACGTAGATTATTCAGTTTGTTTAAATGATAATGATTTTTATGAAGAAAAGTGTTTATCTAAAAACATGTCTTATATTGCTAGTCTAATTAAAGATATATCTCTAGATTTTAACTATCAATTTATAACCAACAAAGAAACATTAAATCAACCATTTGAATATGAAATATTAGCAAAATTAGTCATTGCTAATAATGATACCAATACAAATTATTATGAAAAAAAATATACTTTAGTAGAAAAAACTTCTAATGAAGTAAAAAAGATAGATAAGTATTATACATTAAATAAAAAAATTAATATTGATTATAATACTTATAATGAAATTGCTAACAGATTTAAATCACAATATGGAATAGATACCAATAGTTATTTAGAAATATATTTAATCACATATAACAAATCTTCTTCAGAATACACGATACCTTCATCTAGTGTTACATCCCTTCAAATACCTTTATCCCAAAAAGCAATTCAAATTAAACTAAATGCAAAAGAGTTAAACACTAAACAAAATCAATTAGTAACAAGAAATCAGTTCCTATTATCAAATATAATTTATCTAATACTTGGAACATTATGTATCTTATTTTCCATTATTTATATTCTTACAGTAATAAAGATGAGTAGTATTTTAGGAAAAAAGAAAAATGAATATGATAAATATTTAAGCAAAATATTAAAAGAGTATGATAGATTAATTGTAGAAACTTCTACTTATCCCAAAATAGAAGATTATCATCTTCTAAAAATTAATAGCTTTGATGAATTATTAGATGTAAGAGATAATTTAAGACTTCCCATTATGTACTATAAAGTTACCCCTCATCAAAAATCACATTTCTATATTCTTCAAGAAAAAAATATTTATTTATATACTTTAAAGTTAGTTGATTTAACCAAAGAAAAAAATTAAAGATAGATAACTAAGTAAAATGTAACCTATAAAGTAGGTCTCTCTTTTTTTGAGAGTCCACCTTACAGGTTACATTTTAAAGTCTTCTTTAATTTTTTTCTTTTAATCAATCAACCCATTCTTCTTTAAAAAGCCTTTTGCAACATTACTAGGTTTCTGTTTTAAAACATCAACATTATAATTTAATTCTCTCATCACTTCATCACTTAAATAAGGAGAAAGGGCTTCTAAAGTAATTTTAACTTCTGGATAGTTTTTAAGAATATTATCATTTACAACCGGTACAGCTTGATAAGGAAGAAAGAAATTCTTATCATCATCTAAAACAACCAAATTAAATTTTTTAATTAAAGCATCTGTAGAAAAAGCATCAACAACATCACTTTCTTTATTCATTAATGCAGTATAACGAGGAGCACCATCAATAGCAATTACTTTTTTAAAGTGAAGAGGATAGGATTTTTTAAGTCCTAAATAGCAATCATTTCTTTCCATAAAAGTAAGAGTAGGAGAGAAAGTCAATTTACTAGAAATATTAGCCAAATCACTAATACTACGAATATTATATTGAGTAGCCAAATCTTTTCTAATCGCTAAAGTATAAGTATTATTAAAATTTAAATCATGTAAAATATTTAAATTATATTTTTCTTTAAATTCTTCTTTAGAAATACGATAAACTTTATTGGCATCAGAAATAGGTTGATGCTTTAAGAAACTACCATAAATTGTACCAGTATAATCTACATACATATCAATACTATTTTTCTTAATTGCTTCTAATACAATAGAAGAAGAACCCAAAGATAATTTCTGATTCACATGAATATTTGTATTATCTTCTACTAAATACTTTATCATATAAGATAAAATTTCTTGCTCAGTAAAATCCATACTACCAATAGTAATCGTTCTTTCATTCTTTTTATTAATAGTATAATTGGATAAGAAAAACCCAAGAAAAACAACAACAATCAAACTAAGAATAATTCCTTGCGTAAGCGGTCTTTTCCAAAAAGGTTTCTTTTTTTCTTTTTTAGATTTTTGAGGAGTAACCAAACTTTCAATAATGCCAAGAGCATAATCAATAAGTAATGCTAAAATACAAGCTGGAATAGCACCTGCTAAAATCTGTGCATTATTGACTGAACGTATACCAGCATAAACTAAATATCCCAAACCACCAGCTCCCACAAAGGCAGCCAAAGTCATCAAACCAACAGCACTAACTGCCGATATACGAATCCCTGCCATAATCACTGGAAGAGCAAGAGGAATTTGAATTTTAGTAAGTACCTGCCATGGCGTTAAACCAATCCCTGTAGCAGCCTCCAACATCTGCTCGTTAATACTCTTAATTCCCGTATAAGTATTTTTAATAATAGGAAGAAGAGAGTAAAGAATAACCATTACAATAGCAGGTAATGATCCAATTCCCAAAAAAGGAATAGCAAACCCAAGTAAAGCCATTGAAGGAATCGCTTGAATTACACTAGCAATTCCTAAAATAGGCTTAGATAATTTTTGCTTATAACTAATCAAAATTCCAATAGGAATCCCAATTAATATAGCGATAAAAATAGATAACCCAGTAAGTTTAATATGTTCAATTAAAAGGTTTAATAATTCCTGATAATTAGAAGTAATATAATTAAAGAATTCCATCTTTACCCTCACTTTCTAAAAATTGTTGACTTAAACTAGTAATCAAACTACTCTTAGTAATCAATCCTTTTAATTTATTTTTACTATCCACAACAGGAACTAGCTTAATATTATTTTCTTTCATAATTTTTAACAAATCTACAATATTATCATTAGGACTAGCCGTAATAAAATCATTTTCAATAAAGTCCTTAGCTTTCTTATTTTCATAATTAATATTAAATAAACTATCGGCATAAAGGATGCCTTTTAATCTTTGTTCATTATCAATAACAAGTAAGGTATCCGTCTTATTCATTCTCATTTTATTCAAGCAATAAAATACTGAAAAATTCTCTTTACAACAATTAGGATGTTCCATCATAATATCCTTAACTTTAATTAATTTAGGAGAATCCCAAATTCTCTTTTCTCCAACAAAATTCCTTACAAACTCATTAACCGGCTGTTTCAGTATTTTTTCAGGTCGATCATACTGTACTACTTTACCTTGTTCCATAATAGCAATCTTATCAGCAAGTTTAATTGCTTCATCCATATCATGGGTTACAAAAATAATTATTTTTTTCAACTTATCTTGTAAACGAATAACTTCATCCTGAAGAGAAGATCTAGTAATTGGATCAAGTGCACTAAAAGGCTCGTCCATAAGGATAATATCAGGATCAGTTGCAAATGCCCGAGCAATTCCCACTCTTTGTTGTTGTCCTCCAGATAACTCAGAAGGATAACTATCTAATAACTCTTCAGAAAGACCAACCATTTTCATTAATTCCATCGTCTTTTCTTGAATCATTTTTTTCTCTTTTTTTTCTAACTTAGAAATAAGTTCAATATTTTGACGAATAGTTAAATGGGGGAACAATCCGGTTTGTTGAATAACATAACCAATACTTCTTCTCAACTTAATAGGATTTGTCTTTTTAATATCTTTCCCATTAATCATAATTTTTCCCTTAGTTGGTTCAATAAGTCGATTAATCATCTTCAAAGTAGTAGTCTTCCCACAACCACTTTCTCCAATTAACACAACAATAGAATTATCTTCTATCACGAGATTAATATTTTCTAAAATTTTTTTATCTTTATAAGATTTATAGACATTCTGAAATTCAATCATCTTACACCTCTATTTTCTATCTTTTTATTTATTATACAACACAAAAAATCATATGTTTAATTTATAAATAAAATAAGAACAAAACTTTACAATTTATTAAAAGGAGTGTCAATTAGAGAAAAAACATTTTAATAAATTTCATTATTTGCTACAATTAATTTAAATAATGAAGGAGGATAGATATCATGAAAAATGAAAAATGTCCAAAATGTGGTTTTGGATTAGTAGACAATAACTATTGTGTTCGTTGTGGGTATGTTAAAAATATTACTATAGAAAAAATGGAAAAATATCAGGAACCAACAAAAGAAATAGAACTTTATTTAAAAGAAGATTATTTAAAAATATTACATCAAGAAAATATATTAAAAATACTTATTCTTGGACCATTTTATTTAGGATATTTAAATTTCCCAATATTAGGAGCAATCTTTGAATTAATAGAATTAATTATTTTATATTTAGGATTTTCTATCAATAATTACTTATGGGAAGGAGGATTACCGCCCCTAATCTTTTCTTTAATAAATTTTATTATAATTCGTATTTTAGAAGCTACTTTTTTTGATTTAATGATACTAAAACTTATTAACAAAAAAATAGATAAATTAAAAAAATCAAATAAAAAGGAAATATTTTATCAACATAAAGGACATTCTATCTTGAAATTATTTATTTCTATTTTATTAACCATTCTCCTCCTTATAATTTGGGTTATTATCTATAGAATAATTCGAGGAAACTATTAGCAAAATTCCATTTTAATAGGAAAAGATAATTTTAAGTATTTTTCTTGACCGATATACCCCTATTCCTATAATAGTGCTTGCTGATAAATTTGAAAACTAATCAAAAAACAACAAAAAGAAACGAAGAAGAAAAGTAAAAATTAATTCGCAGATTAAATATCATAGTAGGGCAAGTCAATGGATTACAGCAAATGGTTACGGATGACGGATATTGTGCAGATATTTTAATGAAAATTTCTTCAACAACTAATGCCCTAAAAAGTCTTGGTAATGAAATTCTAAAAAATCATATGAAAAGTTGCATGGTAGAGGATATCCAAAAAGGAATTTTAGAAGTAATAGAAAAAATTCATTGAAAAATAAAGAAAGAATAAGTGGCAGTGTATGAAACTATTTACACTATCTTGTTTGAAGAAGAATAATTTTTATGAAAATGCATGTTTAGGGAGTGGAATGACTTATGGTGCTGATTTGGTTGTTCGAGTTTTTCTTCAATTTGATTACCACTTTACGTTAAATCAAAAGCAGATTTTGGATAATGCTAGTTATGAAATATTAGGTAAACTAGTGATAGTAGATAAAGATAATTCTACAAACTATTATGAAAAAGATTATGTTTTTCAAGAAAAAACAAGTTCTACAGGAGTTACTCAGGGTCAGTATTATTCTGTAAATAAAGATATTGTAATTGACTATGACGAATATAATAAAGTTGCTACACACTTTAAATCAAAATATGGGGTTGATGCAGAAGGTTATTTGATTGTTTATTTAAAGTTTTATCATGACTTGGATTCTGTTTATCAGATTCTTTCGTCAGGGACTGTTTCTGTTCATATTCCGTTGTCACAAGAAGCTATTCAGGTTCGTTTGGATTCATCTGAAGTTAATCAAAATCAAGAACGTGCTCTTGTAAAAACGGAATTTAATTTATACTTGGAAGGAGAAAAGGAACGACACTATTATTTTTATTTAAAGATAATCTTGCTAAAAATGGTAAATTTATTTATAATAATTTAAGAAAATGATTTTTGTTATCATTAGTGATTCATCTGTTCAATTTGCTAGATTTTTATTATATTTTGAGGTGTAAGTGCTTTTGATTAAAATTTTTCAATTTAAAGGAGGAAAAATGGTATATTTGGATTATGCGGCGGCAACGCCTGTTGATAGAGAAGTTTTATTTTGTTATAGTGAAGTGACGTGTAAGTATTTTGCTAATCCTAATTCTTCTCATAAATTGGGAAGAGAGGCGAATCATCTTATTATGGCATCAACGCAAAAAATTGCTTCGTTCTTTAAGATTGAACCTGAGGAAATTATTTATACTAGCGGATCTAGTGAGTCTAATAATTTAGCGATTAAGGGAATTGCGGAGCGTTACAAAAATTTTGGTCGTCATATTTTGATTAGTAGTTTAGAACATAATTCAATAGTGAGTTCTGCGACATATTTGCAAGAACAGGGGTTTGAAGTAGAAGTTTTACCAGTTGATCGAAATGGGCTAGTTGATCTTGAGGTTTTAAAAATGATGTTACGAAAGGATACTATTTTGGTTAGTGTTTGTGCTGTAGATAGCGAAATTGGATTAAAACAGCCGTTAGAAGAAATTGGTAAGATTTTAAAGGATTATCCTAATTGTTATTTTCATACAGATGCTACACAAGCTGTTGGAAAAATTCCTTTGAATTTAGAAAATATTGACCTTGTTACTTTTGCGCCACATAAATTTTATGGATTAACGGGGATTGGGGTATTAGTAAAGAAGAAAAATGTTAGTCTTCGTCCACAGATAGATGGGGGAAAGTCTACAACAATTTATCGGAGTGGGACACCAGAGGTTGCTAGTATTGTTGCTTTGGAAAAGGCACTATCTTTAAGTCTTTCTTTTTTGGATGAACGGTATAGAATTGTTTCTTCATTTTACCATGAAATAAGGGATCGGCTTTGCACTTATCCTAAAGTTGTTGTAAATAGTACGGTGAATTCTATTCCTTATATGTTAAATTTTAGTGTTGTTGGTGTGCAAGCGACTTGGCTGCAACAAAAATTAGAAGAACGTGAAATTTATGTTTCAACGAAAACTTCTTGTTGTCCTGTAATGACACCTTCTAAATTGGTTTATGCTTTGACAAAAGATAAAAATAAAGCCATATCTTCTATTCGGATTAGTTTGTCACATTTAACAACGGATGAAGAAGTAAATCAGTTTTTGATCGGTTTTGATGAAATTTATAGAGAGGCAGAGAGAAATGGAAAAATATAAGGAAATTGAGCGAAGTATTATTAAAAAATATCGAAAAGATATTTGGAGTCGCTTTGTTAAAGCGGTTATTGAGTATCAGTTAATTGAAGAAGGAGATAATATTATGGTGTGTATCTCTGGAGGAAAGGATTCTTTTTTACTTGCAAAATGTATTCAGGAGTTAGAACGGCATGGTAAATATCAATTTAAAGCTCATTATGTTGTGATGGATCCTGGGTATAATGAATATAATCGGGATTTTATTTGGGATAATGCAAAAATATTAAATATTCCTATTGAAATGTTTGATTCTAATATTTTTGATGTTGTTAGTGAAGTTGACTCGAAGAGTGCTTGCTATCTTTGTGCTAAAATGCGTAGGGGATGTTTATACAATAAAGCGAAGGAACTAGGATGTAATAAAATTGCTCTTGGGCATCATTTTGATGATGTTATTGAGACAACTCTTCTTTCTATGTTGTATGGTTCTGAAATTAAAACGATGATGCCTAAACTTCATAGTGAGAATTTTGCTGGATTAGAGTTAATTCGTCCTTTGTATTTGGTAAAAGAATCTTCTATCATTTCGTGGCGAAATTTTAATGATTTAACTTTTATTAATTGTGCTTGTCGTTTTACTGAGGGGTGCTCTTTAATTAATGATGGAACAAGTAAACGAAAGGAAATTAAGGAGTTGATCAAGAACTTAAGAAAAATTAATCCACGGGTTGATCATAATATTTTTAAGAGTTTAGATAATGTGAATTTAAATTGTGTTTTAGGAACGAAAAAAGAAGGGATTTATCATAGTTTTTTGGAAAGTTATGATAACTTTAATAAGTAAAGAAAAGGCTTTCTCTCATTTTTTTTGTTTTGTGACTGCATCTGAGAAGTTAGGTGTGGTTTTTTTTTATCTTTTCTGGTTCTTTGAAATTCAGTGGATTTAATAAAAAGGGGATAAGATTATTGAGTAGTAGTTTAAATTTTTTTAAAGAATAGTTTTCATTTTGTTCTCTTTAGAAATTGGAATGAAAAGAATAAAATATAATAAATCTTTAGATGAGTTTTTTTTGTTTTACTGGAGGTTTCGAAGGACTATTTTTCTTTTAGAATTTGTTTTTTTATGGTTTAAATTTAATTTTCTTAAAAATTAAAATTTGTGTGATAGTTGGTAGTGATTTTTTTGTTAGATTTGTTGGGGATTGAAGATTTTTGAGGGAATGGATGAATTTTATTATTTTTTGTTAGAAAGTACTTACTTAGATTTTTTTCTATTATATATATGAAAGGAAATAGGAATAATGGTTAAGGGATAGAGGGTGAATTTTATGAAAAAATTAAGTTTATGTTGATTGAGAATAAGGATGAGATATTGATAACTTAGGGATAAAGTTAATTTTGAAAATGTGTTTTTTTTGCAAAAAAGATTATGTGAAATTTAGAATTATGCAAAATTTTTCTTTTCGGATAAAATGAAGGGAATAAGTTTTATTATTTATCGTTATGGGTAATGGATAAATTTGTGACGTTTTAGTTAGTATTATTTTTGAAAGGACAACATTATATTTAGATTATACCCGAGAATAAAGGTAAAAAATAATTGTTTTTTGGTTGTAAAATAGTGTTTGATTTTAAGTAAGAAATATAGAAAGAAACAGAGAAATATTTTATTTTGGTTTTGTATTTTTTTGATTTGTTTGTTGAATTTTAAAAAATTTTAAAAAAGCAAAAAAAAGCATTGACAGATTTCTTTTATTTTGATAGAGTATTAGTTGTCCTTTTGAGGAAGTTAGATTTAGTTTAATTCCTTTGTATAATTGGATTTGTTGTGGCTATGGCAAAGCAAAAAAAGTTTCAAAAAAATTAAAATTTGGTATTGACTTTGATTTAAAACTTTGTTATAGTATATGTTGTCTTTGAAAGAAAGACTGAT
>CAKPAK010000009.1 GCA_934132915.1 uncultured Bacilli bacterium | reverse complement strand
CAAGAATACTAGCAGTCCAAAAGACCTTTGTTGCACTTTTTAATGTTAATTGGTGGCACTTTTGGTGGCAAAAGTATCGTTTTTAATCAAATTATATCGTATAATATCAACATATGAATTGGCAGTTTGGCTTGGTTTTATGGTGATTTACTATTTTATAACAGGAGTTTTAATATCCTCCAAAACCACTGTTGGGAGTTCGATTCTCTCATCCCCTGCCATTTAGAAATTTTAAGTAACAGCGATGTTACTTTTTATAATATATTATAATGATACATATCTTCTAGAGTAAAATCTCTAGTTTTTTTATGAAGTAAGTTAATTAAAAAAACACAATGGATTTTAATTCGGCATATTAATAATACTCTATAACAATATAATAAAAAATTATGTATAAGTCATTTTCATAAAACAATTTCTTCTTTTTTTGCTATAATATCTATAACAGAATGATTCTACAGAAATAGCAATTTGTTAAAAGGAGGATTGAGAATGAAAAAAACAATAAAAACTATTTTAGTGCTAGGAATTATGATTTTAGGACTGACGGGATGTGCCAAAACAAGTACAATGGCAAGAAAGGAGAAGGTAAAAATAACAAAAGTAGAAACCAAAATGATAAAATATACAGATTTTGATAATGGTTTAATCAAAATGAAATTACCAGAAGGATGGAAAGTGGATGTTTTAGGGGATTATATTCATTACACAATTAAAGCTTATGATCCTACCAATCCAACGTATCAGTTTTTCTTTAATTTCAAAATAGAAGGTTTTAATAAAAGTGAAGAAGCAAAAAACTGGCAACAAAAATATTATCCAAATAGTATCTTTGCTAAAGCATCTGTCATTGCTTCTAAAGATACAGAAGGATTTTACAAAATATTTAACGATATGGGGCCATTAAACAATACCGACTCTTTTACTTTCCCAATGTTAACTGATTTTACTGTTGTTGAAAATCTAGGGAAAGGCACACTTGGCGGTGACATTTTAAGGGCAACTTTTAAAGATAATGAAGGAAAAGATGCAGAAGGATTATTTACAGCTTATGTCTATGATGCAGGATCCTATTATGTTCCAGAAAATATAATTTCTGGAAAACAAATAGATATTTATTATTTAAATGTTTATGATACTATTTTTATTACCACCCCTAAAGATGAACTTATAAACTGGGAAGAACCATTAAACAAAATAGCGTCTTCACTTGAATTTACAGATACTTTTATGAATGGATTTAATGCTGAACAAGATGCAGTTATGAAAAATTTCCAGAATGTTAGAAATATTTGTAATCAAATAAGCGATGGAATCATGGATTCTTGGGAAAAAAGAAATACAAGTTATGATATTATGAGCCAAAAACAAAGTGATGCAACCCTTGGCTATGAAAGAGTCTATGATACTGAGACAAATGAAATTTATAAAGCATATAATGGCTTTACAGATGATTATGATGGTAAAAGGTATAAAGCTGTAACAGATGATATGTATACCAAAGGAATAAGCGGTTACATTGAAAAGTAACATAAACAAAGAAAAGATTACCATGATGATATGAACCCCGTTTCTTGGACAAAATAGAAACGAGGTTTTTATATGTCAAAATTGAGCTATGAAGAAAAAATAGAAATATATAATAAAAGAAAAGAAGGAGAAACACTAAAAACTCTACAATCAAAATATGGAATGACTAAACACAATATTCAATATTTAGTATGGTTAATAGATAAGCATGGATTTGATATTCTTAGAACAACCAAAAATAAAGAATATCCAAGGCAGTTTAAAGAAAATGCAATAAATAGAGTTTTAATAGCTAATGAACCAATTCAAGCGGTTGCTATAGATATTGGGCTATTAAGTGACGGAATGTTACATAATTGGATTAAAAAATATAAAGAAAACGGTTATAATATAGTTGAACGAAAACGTGGAAGGAGTCCAACTATGTCTAAAAAAGAATTGAAATCTAAAGCAATCGAAACTATTGAAGAAGAAAATGAAAGATTAAGAAAAGAAAATTTATATCTAAAAGCGGAGCTTGAATACTCAAAAAAATTGAGAGCCGTTGTTCAAGCAAGGAAGAATCAACAACAGAAGAAAAAGTAACTGTTGTAAGTGAACTTCGGCTAAAATATCCTTTAGTGATTCTTCTACAAGTATCAGGTTTAGCTAAATCAGTATATTATTATACTTTATCTAAAGCAGATAAAGATAATAAAAATAAGGAAATAATAGATAAAATAAAAGAAATATTTATTAATAACAAAGAAAGATATGGTTATCGTAGAATTACATTAGAATTAAGAAATCAAGGTTATAAAGTTAATCATAAGAAAGTATATAGAATAATGATTAAATTAGGTTTAAGGCCATTAAAAAGAAATAAAAGAAAATATTCATCTTATAAGGGTACTGTTGGTAAAATAGCAGATAATTTAATTAAAAGAGATTTTGATGCAGATAAACCTAACAAAAAATGGTATACAGATGTAACAGAATTTAATCTTCGTGGTGAAAAATGTTATTTATCACCAATATTAGATGGTTTTAATGGCGAAATAATATCTTATAATACTTCTAAATCACCGAATTTAGAACAAATAAATGATATGCTTGATAAAGCATTCAATAAAAATAATAATCTTGAAGGACTAATATTTCATTCAGATCAAGGATGGCAATATCAACATCAATCTTATCAACAGAGATTAAAAAATAATGGAATAAAACAAAGTATGTCTAGAAAAGGAAATAGCATGGATAATGGAATGATGGAAAACTTTTTCGGCATACTTAAAACAGAAATGTTTTATGACCAGGAAGATAATTATGAAAGTTTAGATGATTTGATAACAGCAATTGATGACTATATTTATTATTATAATTATGATAGAATTAAAATTAAATTAAAAGGACTGTCTCCTGTAAATTACAGGTTACAATCCTCTAATTAGAAACTATTTATAAACTGTCCAACTTTTGGGGTTCAGTTCAGCATGATAATCTTTTTTATTAACTATTTTTTTAATTTATGAATCAATTGATAAAAATAATAAAACCAATTAATTGGTAAATAAAAATCACCAATCAATTCTTCTACATGTCCACCAAATCCTTTTTTGAATTCATAAACACCATCTTTTTGATCTTTTCCAAATTCGCCCTTAATACCATAAAAATTATATTTTTTATACTGATGTTCAACTGCATATTGAATCATAATGTACTGAATAAGATATTGTCCATAAAAATTATTGTATTTATCCACATTTCCACTGAACAAATAAATTGCTTCATCTTTATATAACATAAACATAGAAGCTGAAATAGGAATCATTGCTTCTTTATATTTTGCTATTTCTTGTAAACGATGCGTTAAAGCATCAATATTTTTTTTGACTTCTTTTGCACTATTATTTTCTTTATTATAGAATTTATCATACTTTTTAGTATAAGTATCTAATTCCTCTGTAATCTGTTTTTTATATTGAAAAACATCTAAATAAGCAATTAAAAAACGTACATCTTTACCAAATGATTGATACATTTGTTGATAATATTCTAAACTTTTATCGGTAAATCCAATTATTTTACTAGTTTGTTCGGTAATTTGTTTAAAAATAGGTAAATCATCATAAGAAATATCTTTTACAGTGACACCATATTTTTTAGCTTTTTTAATTTTGCTTAAATGTTGTGGCTTAAATTCTTTTACAATCTCATCAAATGTTTTGCCTTTTAAATCAATTACATATTGCCATCTAACTTGATATCTTGTATCATAACCAACTGTATAACCAGCATGGATAAACCCTTGCTTTTTCAAAATATCCACGATCTCACTATGATCATACTCATCCGTTATATTTCCATTAGTATCTCTACTTTTTAGAAGAATATTAGGATCGATATGTAATACATATCCTTTTCTTTTTTTGATAAATTTTTTCAAGTTATCTTTGAAAAAGTGTAATAGCTCTTCATCTTTATAATCAAGTAGCAATCCTCTTGGTGAATAGAAATAAAGATAGCCAAATCGATTTTTTTTAGAAATGAGTCTAGCAGCTGCTACAATTTTACTGCCCTTTAAAACACCAACATAATAAGCTTGAACCCCTTTAATATCCATCATAGGTGATTGCATAAAATTATCAAGCTCACTTTTATTTAGATAAGAAACAAATTCTTCTTTTGTTAATTCTTTAAATATCATTATTATCATCCTTTTGATTAAAATTCACTTTTAAGTATATAATATAAAATGAAAAATGTCTTTAGCATTTAAAAAAAATATTTATTTTTCAGTTGATGTCAGTAAAATCATTCTGACTTGTTATTTACAATTAGAAAAGATAAATGTAAAATAAAATAAAGAAAGGAAGAATAAAAATGGATAAAAGTTTAGTTTGTTACTTTTCGGCAACTGGTATAACAAAACAAGCAGCACAAGAATTAAAAGAAGCAGTCAAAGGTGATTTGTTTGAAATTATACCAACACAACCTTATACGAAAGAAGACTTAGATTGGACCAATAGAAGTAGTAGAACATCTTTAGAAAAAGATGATGAAACAATAAGACCAAGTATTAAGGATAAAGTCTCTAATATGGATAGTTATCAAAATATTTATATAGGATTTCCAGTGTGGTGGTATAAAGAACCAAATATCATAGATACCTTTATAGAAGAAAATAATTTAGAAAATAAAAATGTATATATTTTTGTAACATCAGGTGGATCTTATGTCGATGGCAGCTTTGAAAGTTTGAAAGAAAAATATCCAGCCATTCCTTTTGTAGATGGAAAACGTATACAATCTAAAATAGATGTTTCTAATTGGATACAGTAAAAAAATAGTGATCATGAAATGTGGTCACTATTTTACTTGTAATCTTAAACAACCAATATTGTATTTTTTCGCTTCTTCAATTATTTTTTTTATTTGGCCTTTATCAACCGTTAATGTAATAGCATGTCCACCATTTAGATAAGTTTCCAATTTACCAATTGTTTCTAAGGAAAAAGGCATTTCATCATTTCTACAGTAAGCATCTTTATCGGTAATAGAATGAATTTTACCAAAAATAGCAGTATCTTGTTTTTTAAATTCACTAGAAATAAAATCAAAATCAGTAGCAGATAAAGAAAAGTTCAAATTATTTTCTTCGCCAAATTGATCAATTTTTTTTCGCATAAATTGTACTAGTTCAATTGCCATTTTATCCATATCATTTGTTTTGTTTTCAGAAAGTAATTGAATAGTTTCCATCAATCCACAAAATTGAATAGTTAAACTCCCATGTTTCCATAATTTTCTTAATCGCTCATTTGGTTTAATTTTTTCGCCATCATGCCACAATCCCTCTTTGTAAAGAATAGGAAAATTCATACATTTTTTGTTACACTGCAATTCAAATCTTGTTAATAAAGCATCTTTGGCAAGCGTTAATGTTTGATCAAGCTTTTGATAAAATACACGTTTCTTTGTAGAAGCGGCTTCCTTTTGACAATTAAGGGCAAGTCGAACTAAGTTAATAGATACTGTGGCAAGATTTCCTTTCCCTCCAACCATCTTTTTCTCAATTGTTGTATTGTCATCAATAACTCGTTTCCCATGATTAAAATAACAAATTTCCCCTTGTTCTAGCTGATTAAAACAAGCATCTAAAAAACTAAGATAACAAGCTGGTGTATCAAGTATATTTTGATAAGCTTGAAAAATATCATAATTTGGATCACACTCTTTCCAAGAGATACCATCCTTTACCTGGAAAAAGTATTGAATATTTTCTCTATTAGAAATTGTTTTCATTATTGAAAAACTAACCATTCTCCCAAGCGTTGACGTACTAGTACCAAAATTAATACCAAATTCAATTGATGGTAAATCTTTAATAAAAGTATTGATCGCTTCATAACAGTCTTTTTCTACCTGTTTCATGGTAGATTGAAACAAAAATTGTAAATCTAACAGTAACTTTGGCTTCGTTTTAAATTGCTGATTAAGTAAATTTGGAATATCATCAATAGAATCGATTGCTCCAATAGAAGTTTCTAAAGCTTCAAAATAAGAAAATCCACTAAGTTCATGTAATTGTTCATATTGCTGAATAGAATTTATCAATGTATCTTGTAAATGCTTTTTTAAGATTCTTTCTAAATCTTTGTCAAAGCAAGGAAAAGTAATTCCACCATAAAGTTCATTGGCAGCATAATCAACTAACTTGATAACTTGCATGAGATAAGGATATATATTTCTTTGCTTATCAAGTGCTCTACCAATTGGTGTGTCAAGCTTTTCTAAATCTGCTAAAATAATTTCCAAGTTTTCAATTGATCCCATCGGCATACTTTCAATAGAATGAAAATAAAAAAGTCCGCTATCATGTGCCCTTGTAATTTTACTATCTAATAAATAAGCTTTCGCAAATTCAAATGAGATAGTAGCACCAAATTTTTCTAGTAATTGATGAGCACTTCTTGTGTCCTCTACTAAATTTGTAAGGCCAAGCGATTCGATAGCTTTTAAAAACTTATGCTGTTGTTTTGTGACGAAAGCCTTTCTAGAAGCACTTCGATGATTTCGGTACGTTGAAAAAGCTTGGTAAACATCTAAAAAATTCTCTTCTTTTAAAGTATCCTCAATAATATCTTGAATATTTTCTATATTAATAGTTTTTCTACCTTCATAAGAACAACTGATTTTTTTTAAAACTTGTTCATAAATTTTATTGACATCTTCATCCATATAAGGAATATCGATAGAATCAAAAGCCTTTTGAATAGCAATTGCTATTTTTTCTCCTTGAAACGATGTACGTTGACCACTTCTTTTGACAACAACTAGACTGTCAAATAACTGCATATATTTACGCCTCCTATTACACTATTCATTATAGCGTTTTTTTGTTGAACAATCAATAAAAATAAAGAATATGCCAAAAAAACATATAAAAAAATATTTCTAAAAAAATATAAAAAAGTATTGATAAACAAAGAAAAAAGAAAGAAAATACCAAAAATAGAAAAATGTTTTTTAAAAGCAAAAATAAAATGTAAAATTAAAAAAAATAATTAAAAAGAAGAAAAAACACTAGAAAAAAACATGCTGACGCCGTATAATTGAATTATGCAAAATAAGTGAGGTGTAGATGCATGACAAAACAAAAAGAAAAAAAAGAACAGAAAGGATATACCAATCCAAAAATTTATATTATTAAAAAAAATGGAACTCGTCAGGCCTTTGATGGAGAAAAAATAAAAGCAGCAATTGAAAAAAGTGCTGAAAGAGTAATGGTTGATCTAACAGAAGATGCGAAAAATGAAGTGGTTCAAATTGTAATTGACCTACTATCTAATCAAACAAGTGATGCCCAAGTAAGCCAAATTCACAACTGCGTAGAAACAGCCCTAGAAAAAGTAAATCCATTAGTAGCAAAAAGTTATCGTGAATATCGTAATTATAAAAATGACTTCGTTCATATCTTAGATAAAGTATATAAAAAAGCCCAAGCCATTAACTATATTGGAGACAAAGAAAATTCTAATACAGATAGTGCTCTAGTATCCACACAAAGAAGTTTAGTATATGGTAATTTAAATAAAGAATTATACAAAAAGTTTTTCCTAACGAAAGCAGAAGTAGAAGCTTGTGATGATGGATATATCTATGTTCATGATATGAGTGCTAGAAGAGATACAATGAATTGTTGCCTTTGTGATGTAGGAGCAGTAATGAAAGATGGCTTTGAAATGGGAAATCTTTGGTATAACGAACCGAAAACACTAGATACTGCTTTTGATGTCATGGGGGATGTTATTATCAATACAGCAGCAATGCAATATGGTGGATTTACTGTTCCAGAAGTAGATACCATTTTAACACCTTATGCCAAAAAAACTTATCAAAAATATTATGATGAATATCAAGAAATTATCGGCCATGAAGAACCAGAAAAAGCCCATGAATATGCAATGAAAAAAACCAAAAGAGAATGTGAACAAGGCTATCAAGGAATTGAATATAAATTAAACAGTGTTGGATCATCAAGAGGAGACTATCCTTTTGTAACATTTACCTTTGGTATTGAACAAGATCCGTTTGGTCAAATGATTAGTGAAGTTATTTTAAACACACACCGTATTGGTCAAGGTAAACCAGGATTTAAAAAACCAACTTTATTTCCAAAACTTGTCTTCCTATATGATGAAAACTTACACGGTGAAGGAAAAAAATTAGAACACGTTTTTGAAACTGCCCTAACTTGTAGTTCTCAAACTATGTATCCAGATTATCTATCTTTAACAGGAGAAGGATATGTTCCAGAAATGTATAAAAAATATGGTCGTGTTGTTAGTCCGATGGGTTGTAGAGCCTTTTTATCACCATGGTATGAAAAAGGTGGTATGTATCCATTAGATGAAGAAGATAAACCAGTATTTATTGGACGCTTCAATATTGGTGCTATTTCTTTAAATTTACCGATGATCCTAGCAAAAGCCAAAGAAGAACAAAAAGATTTTTACGAAGTATTAGATTACTACCTAGAAATGATTCGTAAAATTCATATTCGTACTTATCACTACTTAGCGAAGAAAAAAGCCTCTACGAACCCTTTAGCATATTGTGAAGGTGGCTTTTATGGCGGGCACTTAAAACCAAATGAATCAATTGAACCACTACTAAAATCATCCACTGCTTCTTTTGGAATTACAGCACTAAATGAACTACAAGAATTATATAATGGTAAAAGTTTAGTAGAAGATGGTGCCTTTGCTCTTGAAGTAATGAAATATATCAATGATAAAACACAAGAGTATAAAAAAGAAGATAATATCTTATATGCAATCTATGGAACGCCAGCTGAAAGTCTTTGCGGAACACAAGTAGAACAATTTAGAAAGAAGTATGGAATCATTAAAGGTGTTTCAGATAGAGAATATGTATCTAATAGTTTCCACTGTGGTGTTTGGGAAGATATAACAGGAATTCAAAAACAAGATCTAGAAGGCAGATTTTGGGAACTATTTAAAGGTGGAAGAATTCAATACGTACGTTATAACCTAAACTACAATCGTCAAGCAATGAAAACCTATTTAAAACGTGCTATGAAAAAAGGATTCTATGAAGGAGTCAACTTATCACTTGCTTATTGTAACCATTGTGGTCATGAAGAACTTGATATGGATGTTTGCCCGGAATGTGGAAGCACTGATTTAACCAAAATTGATCGAATGAATGGTTACTTATCTTATTCAAGAGTTCATGGTGATACAAGATTGAATAAAGCGAAAATGGCAGAAATTAAAGAAAGGAAGAGCATGTAATGAAATATCATAATATTACCAAAGCAGATATGTTAAATGGAGAAGGCTTACGAACTGTATTATGGGTAAGTGGTTGTTCTCATAAATGTCCTGGATGTCAAAATGCTCTAACTTGGGATCCAAACGATGGAGTACCATTTGATGAAAAAGCCTTGGAAGAAATTTATCAAGAACTAAAGCAAGATTGGTGTAGTGGCTTAACCTTGTCTGGTGGAGATCCCCTTTTTTTAAATAATCGTCCCATGATTCGAAATGTTGTTTTAAATGTCAAAGAAAATTATCCTGAAAAAACCATCTGGTGTTATACAGGATACACTTGGGAAGAGTTGATGGAACAACTACCAAATGATAATGATTTAAAAGATATTTTAGAACATATTGATGTCTTGCTAGAAGGAAAATTTATCCTATCTCAAGCAGAAACAAAACTACATTACGTTGGAAGTGCTAACCAAAGAATTATCGATGTACCAAAAACTCTAGACAAACAAGAGATCATTTTATATATTGATAATAGTGAAATTTATAAAGAAGCGAAAAAGATAAAAGCAAATCTTCAACCACAAGAACAACAATAATAGAAAGTAGGAAAAATATGAATGTTCAAATCAAAAAATTAAATGAAAATGCTAAAGTCCCTTTTTATGCCACCCCATACAGTGCTGGATGTGATTTATATGCTTGCATAGAAGAAGAAATAACAATCGAAAAAGGACAAACTAAGCTAATTCCCACAGGACTTGCTATGGCTATACCAGAAGGATATGTTGGTCTAATTTATGCAAGAAGCAGTTTGGCTTGCAAACAAGGTTTAGCACCAGCCAATAAAGTAGGCGTAATTGATGCAGATTATCGTGGAGAAATCATGGTTGCTCTTTATAATCAATCTGAAGAAGCAAAAACAATAGCACCAGCTGATCGAATTGCACAGCTTGTCATTACACCTTATTTAAAAGCAGAATTTGTAGAAACCAAAACATTAGAAGAAACAAAAAGAGGCACTGGCGGCTTTGGTTCAACAGGAACAAAATAAAAATGAAAAGTGATGCATGTCACTTTTTTTGTCCATAAAGCCAAATAAAATTCTTGAAAAAAGATGTATTTCCTATCGCGCTTATGATATAATAGGCAGGAAAGAAACGGGGAAGTAATCATGATATATTTAGATAATACGGCAACAACAGAAGTGAAAGAAGAAGTACTAGAAACATTTATACAAGTAACCAAACAATTTATTGGTAACCCAAATTCCATTCATCTATTAGGATTGCAAAGTAAAAAATTAATGGAAGAAGCAACAAGCCAAGTAGCAAATTTACTCAAAGTAAAACCAAATGAAATTATTTTTACCAGCAGTTCAAGTGAATCAAATAACCTAGCCATTAAAGGAATTCTATCTTTTTATAAAAAAAGAAATAAATTAGTCATTACCACACCATTAGAACATGCTTCTGTATTAGAAACCATTCAAGCAGTAGAAGAAGCAGAAGTTTTGTTTACACCACTTGATGAAACTGGTCATATCAAATTAGATGAGTTAGAAAAATTACTTCAAAAAGAACCTGTACTTGTTACGATTCAACATGTAAATAGTGAAACTGGAATTATTCAAGATATTACAAGTATTGGTAAATTAATAAAAAAATATCCCAAAACTTTTTTTCATGTAGATGGAACACAAAGTGTTGGTAAAATACCAGTAGATTTAGAAAATATTGATCTGTTTACTTTTAGTGCCCATAAATTTTTTGGCTTAAAAGGAATAGCTTGCTTAATCAAAAAAGAAAAAGTAAATCTAACACCACTCATTCATGGCGGCACAAGTCAAAGTAATTATCGTGCCGGAACACCATCTGTTGCATTAATTGCCTCTTTAGCAAAAGCACTACGTTTAGCTTTAGAAAATCAAAAAGAATCTTATCAACATGTAAAACAACTGAATTGCTATTTAAGAAAAGAATTAATAAAAATACCAAATATCAACCTAAATTCAAAAGAGGAAGATTCACCTTATATTATTAATTTTAGTATTCCAAATCAAAAACCAGAAACAATGATTCATCGTCTAGAAGCACATGGAATCTATATATCTACAAATACTGCGTGTTCTTCAAAAAATACCTATTCTAAAACACTTCTTGCCTTAGGAAAAGAAAAAGATATAGCCAAAAGTTCACTTCGAATTGGTCTATCTTCTATGACCAAACAACAAGAAGTAGAAACATTCATAAAAATATTAAGAGAGGAAATACTAACAAATGGAACAAATTATACTGATTAAATATGGAGAAATGACTACCAAAAAAGGAAATAGAAATTTTTTTGTAAAAACATTAACAAAAAATATTACGCAAAAGCTACAACCTTATCATGTGACGATTTCTGAAGATTATGCTAGAATGTACATCCATTTTATAGAAGAAGAAAAAGAAGATATTTTAACAGCAATCAAAACGATTTTTGGGATTCATAAATACCATGTTGCTTATGTTGTTCCAAATGATTTAGAAGAAATCAAGAAGGATTTAGCTGAAACGATTTTAAAAGAAAATTTTCAAACATTTAAAGTGGACGTAAAAAGAAGTGATAAAACATTTCCTTATCGAAGTGATGAATTAGCACCATTATTTGGTGGCATTATTTTAAAAAAAGTTCCCAATATAACAGTGGATGTTCATAATCCTCAATTAACAGCTCATGTAGAAATCACTAAAAAAGAAACATATATTTATTATAACGCTTATAAAGGTTTAGGCGGTTATCCAGTAGGAACCCAACCAACAGGAATGTTAATGTTAAGTGGTGGTATTGATTCGCCAGTAGCAGGTTATCTAGCGATGAAAAGAGGAATCCAATTAGAAGCAGTTTACTTTGAAGCTATTCCTCATACAAGTTTAGAAGCAAGACAAAAAGTAATAACATTAACGCAAAAATTAGCAAATTACACACAAGAAATCAAATTACACATCGTGCCATTTACAAAAATTCAAGAAGAAATTTATAAACAAGTAAGTCCTAATTATGTTATCACCATTATGCGCCGAATGATGTATCGTATTATGGAAAAGTTATGTCAGCAATATCAAGCTTATGCTATCATCAATGGAGAATCTATAGGACAAGTAGCAAGTCAGACTTTACAAAGCATGCAAGTCATCAACGCTGTTACTAACTTGCCAATTATTCGTCCAGTTAGCTGCCTTGATAAATTAGAAATTATTGATATCGCTAAAAAAATTGATACGTATACTACCAGCATTTTACCATTTGAAGATTGTTGTACTGTTTTTGTACCAAAGCACCCTGTAATTCATCCAGCGTTAGAAAAATGCCATTTAGAAGAAGCAAAATTTGATTTTGAAGACTTATTAACAGAAACTGTGGAAAAAACATTTACGTTAAAAATTCAAAAAGAACAACCAAAAACTTACAAAAATTTATTATAGGTAGAAATTACCAACTGAAAAAAAGTATGAAATAGAAAAAATTTCACAATCTACTAATGTAGGAGGTGAAAATAAATGAATAACTCAAGCAATAACAGTTCAATGAAAATGAGAGTTCCAGGTGCTAAACAAGCAATCGATAAAATGAAATATGAAATTGCCAATGAATTCGGTGTTAATTTAGGACCTGATACAACAAGTCGTGCCAATGGTTCAGTTGGTGGTGAAATCACAAGACGTTTAGTTCAAAACGGTTTAAATCAAGTTAGTGGAAGTTATACTAATAAATAACATTAGATAACTTAGGCGATAGGCTGACAAGGCCTATCTTTTTTTTGTTGAAAAATGATAAAAGGACTAGTGTGTTTTTTATTTTTTTGGTATACTAATTATATTAAAGATAGGTGAAATGTATGAGTAATTTTAAATATCGCAAAAAATACAAGATAGATAATCTTAATAATGCCTCCAAAAAACGTAATTATTATGATATTAATTTAACGAAAATGGCCAAAAGAGAACTAATGATAACTCTTGTATCCATTCTTGGAGTAACACTTCTAAGTGTAGGAAGTGCATTCGCTATTTTCTCTACTAATAGCAAAAGTTCTAATTATAATGTTATTAAAGTAGGAACACTAGATATCGACTTTGGAACAGATAGCGATAATACAATTAATTTAAATGGTCAATATCCGGTAAGTGATGATGAAGGATTACAAGCAACACCATATACGTTTACTATAAAAAATACAGGAACAATCACGTCTGATTATAAAATTTCTCTTCAAGATGATACAGATATGATTACCCAAGATAATTGTAGCACCTCACAATTAGATAAAAAATACATTAAATACTCATTAAGTAAAAACACAAGTTCTACTCTATCTGCTAAAGAAGCTGACAACTATGTGATTACTGAAAATAGTCTAAAATCAGGTGATTCCATTACATATCGCTTATGGGTTTGGATTTCAAAAGATGCCGGAAATGATGCTTTAGGGAAACATTATCATGGAAAAATTGTCGTTGAAGGAAATAATACCCAAAAGCAAGATACCACTCAAACAACCGGTATAGCAACAGAAGTATTATTATCAAAAGCAAATACCACAATATCTTATTTAGAAGCCAATGCTGAACAGAAAAAACAAATGTGGGAATCAACCACAATTCCTGGAACAGAAGTACAAGATAACGCTTATCGTTTTATTGGAATAACTCCAAACAATTATGCAATATTATCAGCATTAGCTAATACTAGATACCAAAATTGGAGAATTGTAGGAGTATTCGAAATAGATGGCACTAAATACGTCAAACTGATGTTAGCAAAACCACTTGATGGACAAGTATTTGATACGTCAAGTAATGCTATATGGAGTGATTCGAGTTTATACTCTTATTTAAATAATGATTTTATAAATGATGAAATAAATGCTTCTGTTGATAATGGAATCACTCAAATAGCTATTAATAATGGTTATTGGTATCAACCAGCCTTCCCATCATCAATACAAACAATACCAGCAAATTATTTGTCTACAATTAAAAACATAAGTGAATATACTCATGACTATATTGGACTAATAGATGTTGATGATTATGTTTTGGCAGCTAGTGGTAATGAATCAACTGGAAGAAATAGTTGCTTAACTTCTGAAATATTTGCTGCTCCTTGGCCAACAGATTGTATAAATACTAGTTGGTTATTGAAAGAATTTAGTGAACCAAAACTATGGACGACAGCATCTAATGGAACCACTGTATTAACCGTTCAAAATGGAAAATTAATAGCAGCTGCACCAAACACAAAAGGAATAGCTACACCACTTAGTATTTATTTACCAGCTGGTAGTCAAATTATATCTGGAGATGGTAGTAGTAATGATCCATATGTCATTGAAACAAACTCATAAAAAGGTTCTAACCAAAAGTTAGAGCTTTTCTTTTTTTCTGATCAACAAATAAGTTTGCAATTATTTCTAACATTCTATATAATATGTATTAGAAAGAGTGTGATAAAAATGAAAATTATGTCAGTAAATGCAGGAAGTAGTTCTTTAAAATTCAGCTTATTTGATATGGCTGAAAAAAAATGTATAGCTTCTGGAAATTTTGAAAGAATTGGCTTAGAAGGTGGTTTTTATACCATTAAATATAATGGTGAAAAAATCAAAGAAGAAGTAGATTTGCCAAATCCATCTGTTGCAGTAGAAGTATTACTAGAAAGATTAATTAGTATAGGAATAGTTAAATCTTTAGATGAAATTAATGGAATTGGACACCGAATTGTCAGTGGTGGAGAAAAGTATACGAAATCTGTTCTTGTGACAGACAAAGTCATTCAAGATCTAATTGATTTGAAAGATTTTGCCCCACTTCATAATCCAGCACATGTTGCAGCTATCAAAGCATTTAAAGAAGTATTGCCATCTGTACCAATGGTTGTAGTATTTGATACAGCATTTCATCAAAGCATGGCAAAAGATCGTTTCTTATATCCAGTACCTTATGAATGGTATACCAATTATGGCGTTAGAAAATATGGCGCTCATGGAACGAGTTATCGTTATGTAAGTAAATACATGAGTGATTACTTAAAAAAAGAAAATCTAAAAATGATTATTTGTCATCTTGGTAGTGGTTGCTCTATTGCTGCTGTAAAAGATGGTAAATGTGTTGATACTTCTATGGGATTCACACCATTAGCAGGCGTTATGATGGGAACAAGAAGTGGTGACATTGATCCATCTATCATTCCATTTGTCATGGAAAAAGAAGGTTTAAATGCAAAAGAAGTCATTGATATATTAAATAAGAAATCAGGTTTCTTAGGTGTCAGCGGTCAATTTAGTGATCATCGTGATATTGAACAAGGAATTGCCAACCAAGATGAAAGATGTCAACTAGCCGATCAGATATTTACAAATACAGTTGTAAAATATATAGCAAGTTATTATGTAGAATTAGGTGGCTGTGATGCTTTAGTATTTACAGCAGGTGTCGGAGAAAATTCAATTGTTGCAAGAGAAAATATTGTCAAAGGATTAAAATGCCTAGGAATCGAACTAGACGAACAAAAAAATCAAATTCGTGGAGAATTTGCTACCATCAGTAGTGATAACTCTAGTGTTAAAATTTACGTAATACCAACAAATGAAGAATTGATGATAGCAGAAGATACAGAAGAATTAATTACTAGATAGGAACATTATGTTTAAAAAAATTTATAAAGAAATAAAAAAATATCAAACCATTGTGATTGCTAGACATATTGGAGCAGATCCTGATGCACTAGCTAGCCAGTTTGCTCTAAAAGAATCGTTACAATTAACATTTCCAGAGAAAAAAATATATGCCGTTGGAAGTGGCAGTAGCAAATTTTCTTATCTTGGCAAATTAGATAAATGGCAAGAACAAACCCCATTTTTACTAATTGTTTTAGATACCCCAGATTTAAAAAGGATAGATTTTGCTAACGTTTCCAAAGCAGCATCGATTATCAAAATCGATCACCACCCCTTTATAGAAACAGTAGGAAACATCGAGTATATCGATGACAAAGCAACTAGTACCTGTGAAATTTTAATGGAATTTTTACAAAGTACAAAATTAACTTGTAATGAAGAAATTGCCTCTCTTTTATATAGTGGTTTAATCTCAGATTCTAATCGTTTCTTATTTGATAGCAGTACACCAAAAACATTTGCTTTAGTAAGTGATTATCTAAAAAATTATCCATTCGCTTTATCGGAGGTTTACAAACCATTATATTTACGTCCTTTAAAAGAGGTAAGATTAGAAGGATACATTGCTACACATTTATCCGTTAGCAAAAATAAAGTAGCGTTTTGTTATTTATCAAATGATATCGTTGAAGAATATAATGTTGATAGCGCTGCAGCTGGTAACATGATTAATAACTTTAACTATATTGATGAGATCTTAGTTTGGATGATAGCAACAGAAGATGTTAAAAATCATATTATTCGCGTTAATATTCGTTCAAGAGGACCAGTGATTAATAAAGTAGCAGAACAATATCGTGGCGGTGGACATAAACTAGCAAGTGGTGCCAGAGTAACAACCTATCAAGAAGTACAACAATTAGTTGCTAGCTTGAATGAAGTAACACAAGAATATATAAGGAGTGAAGAAGAACATGAAAATAACAAGTGCTGAATTAGAAATGATGGTAACAAGAAGAAGCCAATATCCAACAGATCAATTACCTGAATTTCTATTAGTTGGAAAAAGTAATGTTGGAAAAAGCTCTTTTATCAATACCATATTAGAACGAAAAAATATTGCATATACCTCAAGTCACCCTGGAAAAACGCAAACTCTAAACTTTTATAAAGTAAATCAATCATTTTATATGATCGATGTCCCAGGATATGGTTATGCTGAAGTGAGTAAACAAACAAAAGCAAAATTTGGGAAAATGATAGAAGAATATTTAGAAACAAGACAAACTTTAAAACGAGTTTTCATGTTAATTGATTTTCGTCATAAACCAAGTGAAGATGATCTACTAATGTATAACTTTTTAAAATACTACAACATTCCTGTAACAGTCGTTGCAACAAAAGTAGATAAAGTTGGAAGCAGTAAACGAGCAAAATGTCAAAAGTTAATAACGGATACCCTAGATTTAGTAGTAGGAGATAACTTAGTTGTTTTCTCAAGTGTTACAAAAGAAGGAAAAAAAGAAATTCATAAAATAATAGAGGACTTAATCGTCGACACGATTTAAGTCCTTTTGCATATTGTAAAATAGGTGACATGAATGAAAATAATAGAAGATAAAAAGAACCAACTTATCCTATTATATCCAAAAACAACCTATCAAGATAAACAACAATTAATAAAAGATGTAAAAACATTTTTATTAACAAATAATAAAATATATCATTTTTTACAATCTGGGTTTTATCAAATAGAAATTATGACAAATCATTTAGCAGGGATTTTTATTAAAATAGCCCATTTAGAAGAATTTTATGAACAAGAAGAAATCAATTTACAAATTATGATAAAAGAGCAAGAAGAATCGATTGGATTAGAGTTAGATGAATTTAGTTGTGAACCTTATTATCTTTATCAAGAAAATATTTTTATTGATTGTCATAATATGAGCCAAAAAAGATTTTATCAATTAATAGAAACAGCAAGAATTGTATTAGAAGAAGAAATGAAAGAAGTAAAACAGCAAGGTTATCATCAAAAAAGTTCTCTAATTTCTAGAGAACAATAGCGATCATATTGTTTGATCCTTTATTGACAATTTTTGTAAGCGTTTGTTGTAATTTATAACGAATATTATCGGGCATAAGAGCAATCTTAGATTGAATACCTTCCTGAACAATATTATCAAGACTTCTACCAAATATTTCACTTTTCCAAATTTCACTTGGATTATGTTCATAATCTCGCATTAAATAATCAATTAATTCTTTACTTTGTACTTCACTACCAATAATTGGTTCAAATGTAGAATGAACATCGACTCTTATCATATGAATACTAGGTGCAACAGCTTTCAATTTAACACCATATCTTGGACCTTGTTTAATAATTTCAGGAGTTTCTAATTTCATATCATCTAAACTAGGCGTTGCAACCCCATAGCCTGTTTGTTTTACCATTTTTAAAGCATATTTGATCTGATCATATTCTTTTTTAGCTTCTTCATATTCCTGGAATAAAGAAAGTAATCCAGCTTTACTAGTGACATCAATCTTCACCACATCTTTTAATACTTGATTATAAAGTTGACTTGGAGCCTCTAAATTAATTGTCACAATACCAGTTGCTGGATTAACATCAGATAAATACGCTTTTTCAATAACATCACAATCTTTAAAATGATCAGTGATTGTTTCAATATCTCGTAACTTATCAACTTCTATAACACTATTGCGTATTGTTTCAATATATGCTTGTTTAATAGGATGTTGATGATTTAAAATAGCAATCCATTCTGGCATATTTACCTTTACTTCTAAGATTGGGAATTCATAAAGCGCTTCTCGTAAAATGCTGATCATTTCTCGCTCATTCATCGCCTCAACATTCATTGCTAAAACAGGGACTTCATATTCATCATGTAAAGATTCTTGTAAGCGTTGTGTTTCTGGTAAAGTAGGGTGAGTAGAATTTAATAAAACAATAAAAGGTTTCCCAATATCTTTTAATTCTTCAATAACTCTATTTTCTGCTTCTAAATAATCAGAACGATTAAATTCTCCAATAGAACCATCTGTTGTCATCACAATACCAATCGTAGAATGATCTTTAATGACTTTTTCTGTTCCAATTTCGGCAGCTTCCACAAATGGTATTTCCTCATTATACCAAGGCGTTTTTACCATTCTAGGACCATTTTCATCTGTTGCACCTTTTGCATTTTCAATAACAAAACCAACACAATCAACTAAACGTATATGACAATCAAAATCATCAATATGCACTTTAGCAGCATGATTTGGAACAAACTTTGGTTCTGTTGTCATAATAGTTTTTCCAGCAGCGCTTTGAGGAATTTCATCTAATGTTCTTTTTTTCTCATATTCGTCATCCATATAAGGAAGAATTAACGTTTCTACCATTTTTTTAATAAAAGTACTTTTACCAGTTCGAACAGCCCCAACAACCCCTAGATAAATATCACCACCTGTTCGCAAAGCAATATTTTTGATAATTTCAGTTTTTTCCATACAAATTTCACCTTTTCTTTTTATTCATTTTAACTTTATGATAACAAAGATTTATTTAGACCAAAATCTAAAAAGGAGGATTCATTTGGCATCAATAATTGAATATGTAAAATCTTATCAAAAAAGTTTTGAAGAAGAACCGTTAACCGAAGTGGATAGTTTAGTATTATCTCAACTTGCCTATTTTGATTATACGATCTTAAAAAAGAATAGTTATTTAAAAGATATAGATGAAAAGAAAAATGAAAAACGACTATTAGAAAGAAATGATCAAAATAATAATGCACTATTAAAAGAAGTGATAAAAAGTAAACGTTTTCAAACAATTTATATTATTGATACGATAGAACAAACTGATAAAGTAGAGCAAAAACAATTTGCGGCCATTACTTTTTTATTAAAAACAGGTCAAATATATATTGCATTTCGTGGAACAGATGGAACTTTAATTGGTTGGAAAGAAGACTTTAACATGGCCTTTTCTTATCCGATTCCCGCTCAAATCGCAGCAAGAAGTTATGCCACGACGATAATGGAAAAATTCAAAACGACTTTTTATATTGGTGGGCATTCAAAAGGTGGTAATTTAGCTGTTTATACGGCTTGTCTTTTACCAGATAATTTACAAGAAAAACTATTATATGTTTTCAGTCATGATGGACCAGGCTTTCAAAAAGAATTTCTTGATCATTGTTTTTTTGCTAAGATTCAACATAAATTAAAAAAAACAATCCCAAACAATGCTTTAATTGGACTATTATTATATACTCAAGAACAATATAAAATTATCAAAAGTAATCGGTTTTATATTATGGGACATGATCCATTTTCCTGGGAAATTTCAAATGATCATTTTGTAGAAGTGAAAGCACTAGATAAAACCACAACGTATACCAATAAAATTTTACATGAATGGATAGAAAGTTTATCACCATCACAAAGAAATCATTTTGTTAATCGCTTATTTTCTATCTTTGCTGCTACTGGCATTACTTCTTTTAGTGATTTCAACTTGAAAAATCAAGAATATTTTATCAAATTAATCAAAGCAATCAGCGATCTAAACGAAGAAGAAAAACAATATATTCTAAAAACCATAAAAGAATTAATTTTATTAAGTATAAAATTTTTGCCAGAAACTCTAAAATAAAAAGAGCCTAAGCTCTAAAACATTTTATCAACATCATCTGGTACCTGATCTTTCATAATTGTTGCAATAATTTTATCTTTTTTTTCTTTGGAAATATCTTTTCCGGTCATTGTTGCAATTTCATCTACAACTTCTTTCAATGTTTGTTCATCTTTTATATTTCCATCTTGCAATTTATTTGCTAAAGCTAAAATAGCATCTTTACTAACATTTGTTTTCTTTTCAACACGTTTAAAAAAACTATCTCCGAACAAAATAAAAACCTCCTACTCATATAATATGAGTAAGGAAGTTTATTGTTGCTTTTTTTCTAATTTTGCTAACTTTTTTAAGCATTTTTCTTTTCTTCTACCAAATTCTAAAGATTGTTGTTGGAATTGTTCGATGGTAATTAATTTTTTTTGATATCTATCATTTAAGATTTCAATAGCTCTATCAATTCCTTCTAATTCTGTTTTAGGATCTTTTCTTTCAAAAAACATTATATTTCCTCCGTTTTATTCTTAAATTGTAACAAAATAGGTGTTCCTTCCAATGCGAAATTTTCACGTAATTTATTTTCAAGATATCTCTCATAAGAAAAATGAACTAACCCTTTGTTATTGACACGTAAAGTGAATTTTGGTGGTTTACAACCAGTTTGATGACAAAAATAAATTTTTAGACGCTTTCCTTTATAACTAGGAGCCGGATTTAGTTGATAAGCATCACTAATTACTTCATTTAAAACACTCGTTTTTATTTGTCTTGAAATATTTTCAGAAACTCTAATGACCTCTGGCATAATAGTATGAATTCGTTTTTTAGTTAATGCAGAAATAAAGACAATTGGGGCAAAAGTTGCAAATTGAAATTCTGCTCTTACTAATTTTGTAAATTCAGCTACTGTCGTATTTTTGACAGTATCCCACTTATTGACAACTAAAATCAAACCTTTTCCTTTTTCGATGGCATATCCTGCAATATGTTTATCATGTTCTTTAATACCTTCTTCAGCATTAATCACAACTAAACAAATATCACTTCGATCAATCGCTTGTAATGAACGTAAAAGGCTGTATTTTTCAACACTTTCAAAGACTTTTCCTTTTTTTCGCATTCCCGCAGTATCGATCAAGATATATTCATTTCCATGATATTTTAAAACAGAGTCAACGGAATCTCTAGTAGTACCAGCAACATTTGATACAACCACTCTTTCTTCATTTAAAAGAGCATTGACTAAACTACTTTTACCAACATTTGGTCTTCCGATAATACAAAATTTTAATTGTTGTTCTTCTTTTTCTTGTTCTGGATAAATAAAATCTTCTGTAATTGCATCCATCAATTCAATATAACCTTTATTGTGAATTGCACTAATTGGAAGGTATTCATCAAAGCCTAGCTCATAAAAATCATAAAGATTTTTCATTGCTTGATGATTATCCATTTTATTAATAGCAACAATAATTTTTTTGCCACTCTTTCTAAGAATATCCCTTACCACCAAATCATTATGCGTTAAACCTTCTTTTCCATCTACCACAAAAACGACAATATCAGCATTAGAAATAGCAATTTCTGCTTGAATTTTAATTTGCGTATTAAAAGATGCTTGTTCTACATCAATCCCTCCAGTATCAATTAATACAAAAGGCTTATTTCTGTAAAGAACATTTTGGTATAGACGATCTCGTGTCACTCCAGGTTGATCTTCTATAATAGCAATCTTTTTACCAGCTATCTTATTAAATAAAGTGCTTTTTCCAACGTTTGGTCTACCAACAATAGCAACAACAGGTAATCTCATCCTACCACCTCCTTCGTTTCTTATTGTAACATACTTATTTAAGAAAAAGAAACGATTATCTAATTTTATAAAAAGAAAACAAATAAGATCTTGGTATTCTTTGAAAACTATGCTATACTAAGCGAAAAGTTTTTAGGAGGTGGAACATGAAATTACAAACACAAGAAGAAAAACAATTACAACAATTATTACAAATTGAATGCTCCATTCAAAAGACATATCAAAACTTTCAAAGATTATATCAACAAAAAAACTATTCTAACTTACATCAAGAAATAAAAACTTATCAAAATCTAGCTTACAAAATAGAAGATTATTTACTAACACAAACATTATCAACTAAAACAACCCTTCAACTATATCGTTATGTGGATAATTATATTAAAAATAAAAGCGATTTATCTGATCTAGTGGCAATTTGTCAAGAAGAAAAAGAAACCATGCACTGGAGACGATTAAGGGTAAAATTAAAAAACAAACTTCAAGAAGATAAAAATAACTATATATATTCTTATTTTACACAACCATTTATTCAAGAAAATAAAGAAGAAAAAGAACTTGTACAAGAACAAGCTGCTTATGCTTTCTTATATTTTATAAACGAATATTGTCAAGAAGAAAAACTACCAAATGACATTCGCCAAAAACTAATAGCAGCTAAATTTAATTGGACTTTTATTGCAAAGCAAGAAATGATAGATAAAAATCAAAAAATAAGCTTTCCCTCTTTACAACATAGCACTCCTTATCAAAGACAAAAAAACATCCTAGGAATGAGTCTTGTCGACCAACAATTAAAAATGCTTTTTAACAATTCAGATCAAACCATAAAAAAAGAACAGACTACCTGCTTTAGTAAAATGCTATTACATCAGTGCTTATTAAGAACAGGTCTCTTGTTAGTAAATCAACAACAAGTAAATCAAATACAAACAGACTTTCAACAACTGATACAAAATGAAACCTATCAAGACAAAAAATTAGCATTTCAAATGATATCTAATGCTTTCTACCAACATAAAAAAGATGTCAAAAAAGTTACGACTCAAGATAATCCATGCTTAACGAAATAAAAAAAATATGATATAAATAAAATAGAGGTGGAAAAATGAAAGTAACAATTTTAGGTGCTGGAGCTTTTGGTTTAGCTTTGGGACAATTATGGCATCAAAACAGTCAACATCAAATAACAATATGGACTGCCTTTCTAGAAGAAAAAAATCAACTTGACACTTATCATAAAACAGCAGTTTTACCAAATATATCAATAGATAAAACTCTAGCGATAACAACAAATTTAAAAGAAGCCTTAAAAGAATGTGACATATTAGTTGTGGCAATTCCTGTTCAGCACATCAGAAAAACACTTGAACAAGTCGCTACAATAGAAAATACGCTTCCAACGATTATCGTTTCTAAAGGAATAGAACAAACAACCATGGCACTACCAAGTGACATATATAAAAAAGTTGGCATGAAAGGGGATATCGCCATTTTAGCTGGTCCAACATTTGCTAAAGATGTAATTTTAAATGTTCCTTTAGGTTTTACAGTTGCTACCAATTCACAAAGTTTCATAGCAAAGATAAAAGATTTATTTTATAATACAAACTCTAATTTAGAACAAACAACTGACATTTTAGGAGTTGAATATTGTAGTAGTTTAAAAAACGTTATGGCAATAATGATGGGAACATTGCGTCAAGAAATTACGAATGATTCAACCTATTACTATTGTTTTACCAAAATCTATCAATCTATTTGTGAACTAATCATTCGTTTGGGTGGCCAAAAAGAAACAACACTACTTCAAGCAGGATTAGGGGATACCCTATTAACTTGTAATAGTTTTAATAGTCGTAATTATCAATATGGAAAGCTATTGATACTAGATAGAAAACAAGCAAAAACATTTGCTGAAAATACAACAGTAGAAGGAAAACAAACTTTAAAGGCTCTTCAAGATTTATTGAAACACCGAAATATCCAAAACGATATTTTACAACAATGGATAACATTTGTAGAAGATGACAAACAATCATCATTTTTTAAGCTTTTAATCAAACAACTTAACACGCATAATGTAGTTTAATCATTATTATAGTAGGCAAGAAAAAGAAAATGTGTTAAAATCTTAAATAGAAAGAATGGAGGAAGTACTATGAAAGTAGAAATCAAAAAAGTATTATGGCCATCAATTATCAGTTCATTAGTCTTGTTGGCTTTAGGATTATTATTATTTTTCAAATCAGAAGCGACACTTGTTAGTATCTCTTATGTGATAGGAAGTGTTTTGCTAGCCTTAGGAATTATTGCAATTGTTCGCTATATTACATCAGAAACAACCGATATTTTTAATCAGTTAAATATTGTTTATGGTATCGTTTGTGTATTAGGTGGTGTTTTCTTTATTAAGGAACCAGAATTAATTGGAAGCTTAATGCCAATTTTTTTAGGAATTGCCATTATTGTTAGTAGTTCCTTAAAGATTCAACAATCTTTAGTATTAAGAGAATTAAATAGTAAGTATTGGATTGGATCTCTTGTAACAGCATTACTATGTTTATTATGTGGGGTAGTATTATTATTTAATCCATTTACTGGTGCTGTAATTATTACGAAAATTATTGGTGTTTTCTTAGCATGCTACGCTATTTTAGATATTGTAAATAGTTTATTATTGAAAAAAAGTAGTTCAATTAGCGTTGAGATCGGACCAACTACCACAAAAAGAACTACCAATAAAAAGAAAAAAGTACAAGATGCTAAAGTAGTAAAGGAAGTAAAAAAGGAAGAAAAAACAGATGGTACTGTTTAATTTTAATACTTATGTTACTAAATGGATGGAAACTATTAATCGTTTTTTAGAAAGAAATGGCAATAATCTTTTATTCTGGATACTTCTATTGATGATTTTCATTATTGTAACATTTGGAGCTATTCGTTATTTTAATAAGAAATAATGAGTAGCTTTTTTTGACCAATACACAAAATTGGTCTATACTAACATATATCAGAAGGAGTGAATCATGGAAGAATTAAAAATAGGGAATTGTTATGTAATTCATAGTTATAAACATAATGGAAAAATATACAAAGCATGGAATGAAGCCATCTTATTAGATTATGACAAAGAACGTGGTATTTATGTTTTTGGAAATGACCATGCTAAAGTAACAGAAGCAGATGGTAGAACTTGGTCAACAAAAGAACCAGCAATTTTATTCTTTTTCGATAATTGTTGGTATAACATTATAGGGCAATGTAAAAATAAAGGTATTTATTATTATTGTAATTTAGCAAGTCCTGCCATGATAGAGGAAAATGCAATAAAATATATAGATTATGATTTGGATGTGAAAGTATTTCCAGGCGGAAGTTTTAAAATTGTAGATCGTGGGGAATATAATTATCATAAAAAGAAAATGTGTTATCCACAGACTATTGATCATATTATTAGGGAGGAACTAAGTAATTTAATTAACTTAATTCGTGAAAAAAAAGATTATTTTGATCCTAAAACAATTCATTCCTATTATCAAAAATATGTATTTTACAAAGATAAAGATGAAGTGAAATCATAAACAATAAATAAAAGAAGTCAATGATTTCAACACTTTAACAAGAATATACCAAAAAAACAAAAAAATAATCAAAAAAGTATTGACTTCATATACTATACCTGGTATAGTAGAAAACGTTGTTGCAGAAGACAACAAATTCTTCCTAAATCATTTTTAGGTCAAGAAAATATCCACTAAAAAAATTTGAAAAAAGTTTCAAAAAAATGTTGACATACTTTTAAAAAATTGATATAGTGGAAACACACCGAACGAAGAAAAAACGGTGTTAAGTTATACCAAACAACGTGTAAATAAAAAAGTCAAAAAAATGTAAAAAAGTGTTGACTTAATAAAAAAAGTTTGGTACACTAATAACGCAGCTTGGAAATAACAAAACAAGATGTTCTTTGAAAACTAAGCAAAACGTCAATTTGAGTAGTTAGGAAACAAACGAAAAATAATTTAAATTTTATTGAGAGTTTGATCCTGGCTCAGGATGAACGCTGGCGGCATGCCTAAGACATGCAAGTCGAACGAAATGGCCCATTGAAGATTGCGTGCTTGCACAAGATTGGATTTGGTTTACCATTTAGTGGCGCAAGGGTGAGTAACACGTGGGTTATCTGCCCTCGAGACTGGGATAACAGTTAGAAATGATTGCTAATACCGGATGATATATAGAGAAATACGTTTCTTTATATTAAAAGGAGCCTTTAAAGCTTCACTCGAGGATGAGCCTGCGTCGTATTAGCTAGTTGGTGAGGTAATGGCTCACCAAGGCAACGATGCGTAGCCGACCTGAGAGGGTGATCGGCCACACTGGGACTGAGACACGGCCCAGACTCCTACGGGAGACAGCAGTTAGGAATATTCGTCAATGGGGGAAACCCTGAACGAGCAATGCCGCGTGAAGGATGACGGTTCTATGAATTGTAAACTTCTGTTGTTAGGGAAGAACGACCAGTATAGGAAATGATATTGGAGTGACGGTACCTTTCAAGAAAGCTCCGGCTAACTACGTGCCAGCAGCCGCGGTAATACGTAGGGAGCGAGCGTT
>CAKPAK010000008.1 GCA_934132915.1 uncultured Bacilli bacterium | reverse complement strand
AACATATTTTTATCATTTTCTTCTTTGATTTGTTCATTTCCTTTGATTAGAGATACACATTTATTGATCATATCATATTTATTTCTGATGTTGTTATCGATCATGGATTCGACTTCATTGATTCTAATGATATAGTCTTGTAGTTTGTTATATAGGGTTGTATAAATTCCAATCAATATACAAATTACAATAATAATTCCCAGTAAGATTAACATTAATGAGTCCAAATTATCACTTCCTATATTGTTATTATAGCAAATATTTTAACATTTTGTAAATAAGTATTTTGCCTTTCCCTTAGTTTGTTGGAAGATAGTATTCTTTTTTATAGTTAATTGGTTCTTCGAATGTAACAAAGTCAAGATAGATCATTAAGATAAGATACCATTCTCCTGTGTTGGGATTAGAAACAATTAAATGATCTTTGCCTGATTGTTCAATAATTCCTTCAAAAACACGATCTTGCCATTCGATGGATCCTGGGACGGTAACGTGAAATTTGGCTTTTTTCCCTCGATTTAAACGAAGAATGTTTTCAATGTAGGATTGTTCATCAGGAATTGTTTGTTGTGCATACATTGCGTTTGGTAGTTGGGTTTGATCATATGTTGGTACGTTTGTTTTTGGAGTTGATGCTTGTTGTGGGTAATTTGGATTTGGATAATAGTTATTGTTCATTAAAAAAAACTCCTTTCTGTTTCATTAGATTATATGTTTTAGGGGATAAAAAAATACTGATAAATGAACTTTTTTGGGGGATCAAAAGTCTTTATCAGTATTTTATTTTTATCCGATATAAGTTTATTGACGGGGTGTTGAAGAGACGAAAGTTGACTTGGTTTACACCGATGCCATTTGTGATAAAAATATTTTGTTTTTTGTCGTTTAATTTGGTATATTTTTTGGCACCATTTGGAAGAAGAAGTTGTTTGATGAGAGGCAGATTAATGGATCCGTTGATGGAATGTCCGGCTAAAATTAGGACAGTGTTTGGATTTTTGCTTTTAATTTTTATTATTGCATCTGGTTCGTGGACCATGGCAATTTGGGGTGCATTTTGATCAGAAATGCTTGTGTATGTTTGTTCGATGTCCATGTTATTAAGATAACTTCCTAAACCAATTAGGGTAATTTTTTCGTTTGCTTCATTATAGATTGTGGTTGATTGATTTTCCAGAATCGTAAAGTTACTTTGAATGTAAATATTTTTGATATTTTCTTCTTGCTTTTTATCTTGATCACCGATAATGGCATAATTTCCATAGACACTTTTTATTTTTTTTAATTCTTTGATTAAAAAATTAATATCTTGATTGGTCATGGAATAGTCTTTATCTAACAAATCTCCCGTAAAAAGAACTAAATCTGGTTTATTTTTATTGATTTCTTGAACGAGTTCTTTTACTCTTTTTTCGGTAATGACTTTTTTATAGTGCAAATCGGAGAAATGGATGATTTTCATTCCATCATAACTAGCGGGGAGGTTTAATTCAAGGGGGATCTCGTGGGTGACTAATCCGTTTGTTCCGATGAAGCGACTATAAAGAAGAATTGTTAGAAGAAGAATTAAACTACTTAAAATGATTAAAAGAAATTTTTTCATGGTATCATGGCTCCTAAACAGTAGAAAATAAGGGCTAGGGTATTATGAGCTGAATGGGCAACGATGCTATAGAAGATGTTGTCTGTTTTTTGATAGAGATAGGCAAAAATAAATCCTAAACTGCAGTAAGGAATTAGGTAGAGTAGGTCTTGAGGTGCTTTTATGGAGGAAATCACATGCATTCCTCCAAAGATGAGTCCGGAGATGAAAATGTAGAGGGATTTGTTTTGGATGATATCTTTTATGCTTTTACGAAAAATGATTTCTTCGGTTAATGGGGCATAAATAATTAATTGAAAGACCATGTATAAGGGATAATTATTAATAAGACTTCGAACGGCTTTTTCGTTAGTAGCGAGTTCTCCATTTGTAAAAATTGCAATAATTTGATTACTAATTATCATGATGATTAGTCCCAATAGCCAATATTTTAAGGCATATTTGATGTGATTTTTGGTGTTTTCGTCAAAGAAAGTTTCTTTGTCTTTTATAAATGTTTTTTGATAGATTTTTATCAAAAGAAGGATGAGAAGGGAATCGTTTAAAAAACTCAAAAATACTTTTGCTCCTTCTTTTAAAGAAGAAATGGGAATGTTGATTAATTTTAATAGAATATTAGGAATAATTCCCCAAGTAAGAAGAAGGAGAATTAAGAGAAAAGTAATGCTTATTTGCCTTAATTTTTGTTCTATTTTATCACAAATACTTCTTGTTTCTTTTTCTTGATTTAAATATTTTTTCTTTATTTTATGATTTTTCATGACATCACCATTTTTATTATAATGCATTTTTTTTCATTCGACAAGAGGCAGAAAAAAATCCTTCCTTGGATTAGGAAGGATGGTATTTATTTTTTGTTTTTCTTTTTTGATTCTGATAACTTTCATCTAATGTTAGGTGATTTAAAAGACAGTCTTTTAAGATGGTTTTTTGCATGTGATATTGTATATGATCTACCATTTTGTTATTGGTTGTTTTAAAAGTTTTGTTGATTTCTTTTTTGAGTTCTTGTTCTTTTTCGAATAGAAGTTCGATTTGGGTGATGCTTTGATTGTAAAGTTCGGTGGTAATATCCATAAGAAGTTGATAAGTTATGGAGGAGGTAAATAAATGATTGGCAGTATCATAAGGAATTTCTAAATTTCTTGTTAGTAGGGAAGTGACTTCTATTTTTAATTCTGCTATTCTTGAATAAATACTAATTTTTTCTTGTATGCTCATTATTCTCACCTTTCTTTTTTGTATTATATCTTTTTTTCTTGGGAAAAACAAGAGGTTTTGTGTTAAAATGGGAGTAAAGATATTTTTTTGAAAGGAGACTGCTATGCTTACTGTTGATAAAATTGTAGTGGGAGAGCTTTTTTGTAATTGTTATTTGATTTCAAAAGATGGTGTTGGTTTATTGGTTGATCCTGGTGATGGGGTGGAAAAAATTCTTTCTTTTTTAAGAGAAAAGAAGGTGAGGCTTTTGGCAATTTTGATTACTCACGGACATGCGGATCATATTGGCGGGGTGGATGCTTTAGTTCATCATTTTGCTATTCCTGTTTATCGAAGAGAAAATTTAGTCGAAAAAGAATATCAAATTGGGCCTTTTTCTTTTGAAGTATTTTTTACTCCTGGACATAGTCAAGATTCGGTGTGCTATTATTTTCAGGAAGAGGAGATGATGTTTGTTGGTGATTTTGTTTTTGCTGGTACGATTGGGCGCTGCGATCTTCCTGGTGGGGATATGGTAGCGATGCGTTCTAGTATTTTGTGGCTAAAAAAATTTACGGATGATTTTCTTTTTTATCCTGGACATGGTCCTTCTACGATACTTTCGTTGGAGCGGGAGCATAATCCTTATTTTCGTTAAATCTTTGTCTATTTTGTTGATGATTGATGATAGGTGGTGATGTTATTTTGAGTTATGTTAAGGGAACGTATATTAAGGACATTTATGTGAATCAAGAAAATGGCTATGTTGTTGGTGTTTTGAAGATTAAGGAAACCGACTTAGAGATTTCTGCTTCACAACTTTATTTTACGGGAAACTTTTTTAATTTACGTTTGAAGAGTAATTATTATATGGAAGGTGTTTATGGAAATCATCCGAAATATGGGAATCAATTTCGGGTTTCTAGTTATTCTTTATTGCTTCCGAGTCATACTGAGGAATTGGTGGAGTTTTTGTCTAGTGATTTGTTTCCTATCGGAGAGGTTACTGCACAACGGATTGTTGATCGATTTGGGGAAAAGACGTTGTCTGTTATTTTAGAAGATCGGGAACGACTTTTAGAAATTCCCCGTTTACCGCAAGCGAGAATTGAAAAAATTTATAAAGTTTTAAAAGATTATCAAGGTTCTAGTCAAACGGTTATGGATTTGACGACATTAGGATTTTCAAATAAGAATGCTCTTTCCATTATGCATCGTTATCGGGATAAAACGATGGATAAAATTAGTGAAAATATTTATGATTTAATTGAAGAGATGGATTTTTCGTTTCCAGATATTGATGCGATTGCTTTGGATTCGGGGATTTCAGAGAGTGATGATCGGAGAATTCAAGCCTTAATTGTTCATGTCATGAATGAGGCAACCTTTGCGAGTGGAAATACTTATATGGAATATGATGAAATCATGCATGAATTGCAAGAAAAATATCATGCTATTCATGATGAGGTATTGACGTATAATATTTTGCGGTTGAATGAGCAAAAAAAAGTTGTTATTGTTTCAGAGAAATATTATTTGAAAGCTTTTTATGAGGCGGAGAGATATATTGCGGATAGAATTTGTTTTATGAATGATATGGAACATACTAAAATTTCTAAGTTAAAGGAAAAAATTTCTGCCTTAGAAAAGGAAAATGGTATTGTTTATGATAAAGTTCAGAAAGAGGCAATCAAGCGCGCGATTGAGGGCAATGTAATGATTATTACGGGTGGTCCCGGAACGGGGAAGACAACAATTATTAAAGCCATTGTTTCTTTATTTCGTACGATTTACAAGGCTCGTGATAATGAAATTGCCTTGTTAGCACCGACAGGGAGAGCGGCAAAGAGAATGTCGGAAACCACCGGTCTTTATGCTTGTACCATTCATCGTTATTTGGGGTATGATAAGGATACGAATACTTTTGCGGTAAATGCTTATTCTCCTAATAAAGAGAAGTATATTATTGTTGATGAGGTGAGTATGCTCGATACCCTTTTAATGTCTGCCTTACTAAAAGGAATTAGAAGAGATGTGAAATTGGTTTTGGTTGGAGATTATTTTCAACTTCCGAGTGTTTCTCAAGGGCAAGTTTTAAAAGATTTGATTGATTCGGATGTGATAGATGTGGTTCATTTGAATTGTTTATATCGCCAAAATGAAAATTCTTATATTCCCGTTTTGGCGGGGGAAATTCGAGAACAAGATTTATCTGATGAATTTGTTTTGCGACGGGACGATTATAATTTTATTATGTGTGATAATGATAAAGTTATTCCTAATCTTTTATATATTGTCGATAATGCTTTAAAAAAGGGATATACGGATCGCGAGATTCAAGTACTTGCTCCTATGTATAAAGGAATTTATGGAATTGAGGCGTTAAATATTTATTTACAAAAATTATTTAATCCTCCTCATCCTGAAAAAAATGAACTTTCAGTAGGAGATATTATTTACCGAGTTGGGGATAAAATTTTGCAGTTAGTGAATGATACCGAAGCGAATGTTTATAATGGAGATCTTGGCTATATTACGGATATTATTGTGGCTTTAAAGAGTCAGAGTAAAAGAAATGAAATTGTGGTTTCTTTTGATGGAAATTTGGTAACTTATACTCCAGATAAGTTTTTAAATATTCGTCATGGCTATGCGATTTCTATTCATAAAGCACAAGGAAGTGAATTTCCGCTTGTTATTATGCCGATTGTTCATCATTATAACCGAATGTTATATAACAAACTTGTTTATACTGGTGTGACAAGAGCCAAGAAATCGTTAATTCTTTTGGGAGATGCTAAATGTTTTACGAATGCAATTATGAATGATTTTGTCGATTATCGTAAAACGACATTAAAGGAATTTATTTTAGCAAAATATTCATTTTCTGGTATAAATGAGGAAGAATGAAGAATACTAGTAATGGATACAAAAAATGTATCCCTCATAGATTCTAAGGAGTTGATGGTAATGAGTATGAAAGGAACAATTGCTTGTGTTTTAATGGGCGTTGGTGGTACTTTAGTGTACCAACAAGTTCGCAATGGAAACGCGAAAAAATACATGAATGAAGTAAAGAGATTTGCGAAAAAAGAAATGAATTGTATGTGTGATGAGTTAGAAGATATGATGTAACAAAGCGACCATTTTTGGTCGTTTTGTTTTGGATGATGGTAGACTTGTGGGGAATAGGTTTTGGAGAGATTATTATTTTTTTTAAATGTGAATTTCTGATGGGTTTATTTCGAAAAAAGCATAAAATTTGGATATTATTTGTTTTTTTCTTTGAAAGGAGTTTTTTTTCGAAAATTGATTTTATTTATCTTGCTGGTTTATCTCGAAAAAACTTTCTTCTTTTGAAAAATCATGGTATAATTTTTATGGTAATTGGAGGTGAGGAATGGATTGCTTGGTTAAAATTAATGAATTTGAGGGACCTCTTGATTTACTTTTACATTTTGTTAAAATTTCTAATATTCAAATTTGCGATATTAATATTAATGAAATTACTGATCAGTATTTTTCGTACATCCATAAAATGGAAGAATTGAATATTAATGTGGCTTCGGAATATTTAGTGATGGCGGCGACTTTAATGGAAATCAAGTCAAAGTCTTTGCTTCCCTTAAAGAAAGAAGAGGTTAGCGCGGAAGAAGAGGAAGAGGTGGTTTCAAGAGAGGATTTGATTGAAAAGTTAGAGCTTTATCAAAAATATAAAGAAGTAACAAAAGATTTTAAACAATTAGAATTAAAGCGAAGAGAAATTTATATTAAAGCACCTTCTAAATTATCCTCTTTTTCGGAAGAAATACCTGCACAAAAAGAAGTTTCTAGTGTTGATGTTTTGGTGTTGGCTTGGGAGAAATATTTGGCACGCAAAGATATGGAAAAACCAATTACAACACGAATTACGAAAAAAGAATATAGTGTTCAACAAAGAAAAAAAGATATTGTTACTTTCTTAAAAAAGAGTGATCATAAGAAAGTTGAATTTTCAGAGTTGCTAATGAAAGGTCAGCGAAGTTTTACGGTAGTTACGTTTTTATCTATTTTAGAGTTAGTTAAGGAAGAACAAATTCAAGTGATACAAGATCATTCTTTTTCTGAAATTTATATAGGACTGAAGGTGGTATGATGGAAGGTGTATTAGAGGGACTTTTGTATGTACAAGGCGATAACGGTCTTACTTTGTCGGAGGTAATGTCAATTTTATCTTTAAGTGAAGAAGAGGCAAAAAAGTTAGTTTATCAATTAAAAAGGCGCTACGAAGAAGAAGATCGTGGTCTTCGGATTCATTATTTGGGAAATACTTTTAAATTAACGACGAAAGAGGAGCACAAAGAATATTTTCAACAATTATTAGAAAATCCAAGAACGCATACTTTGTCCCAAGCGGCTTTGGAGGTCCTTGCTATTATTGCCTATAATGAACCGATTACGCGATCTCGGATAGATGAGATGCGCGGGGTTGATTCAATTTTCGTTTTAAGAAAATTAGTTGCCAAGGGTTTAATTAAAGAAGCGGGAAAGTCAGAGATGCCGGGGCATCCTATTCTTTATAAAACAACCGATGATTTTCTTGATTACTTTGGTTTATCGACGAGGGCAGATTTACCGGATATTTCTGCGATTGAAGTGGAAGAAGGAGAAAAAGATTTGTTTCGCTCTAACTATCATGAAGAGGAGGAATAAGTATTTTTTTCTTCCATCTTATTTTTCATAGGGAGCTTGTTTGGTTTCTATATTTTTCGTTTTTTTGGATGGTGTTTTGAAATATTTCGTTTGAATTTGTTCATCATTTGATGAAGATAAAATAAGAAGGGATTAATGAAATGAATATTGTGGATATTATTAATAAAAAGCGTTTGGGGAAAATTCTATCTGAGGAAGAAATTGCTTACGCTGTTACGGGGTATTTGAATGGAGAAGTAAAGGATTATCAAATGAGTAGTCTATTGATGGCGATTGTTTTGAAAGGACTTACGGATCATGAGATTATTACGTTGACGGATGTGATGCTAAAAAGTGGCGATCGGTTAGATTTACGAAAATTAGGTACGGTTGTGGACAAACATTCAACGGGGGGCGTTGGGGATAAGACAACTTTGATTGTGGCTCCTTTGGTTGCTAGTTGCGGTGGACGTGTTGCCAAGATGAGTGGTAGAGGTTTAGGTCATACGGGAGGGACAATTGATAAATTAGAGTCCATTCCTGGGTTTCAAATTAATTTAAGCGAAGAGGCTTTTTTCCGTCAGGTTTCTGAAATTGGGCTTGCGGTGGTGGGACAAACCAGTCATTTGGTTCCGGCAGACAAGAAAATTTATGCCTTACGTGATGTTACCGGAACGGTTGAGTCCATTCCTTTAATTGCTTCTTCGATTATGAGTAAAAAAATTGCTAGTGGGGCTTCTAAACTTGTGATTGATGTAAAAGTTGGGAAGGGTGCATTAATTAAAAATTTGAAAGATGCAAAAAAACTTGCTCGTTTAATGATTAAAATTGGTTCTTCTTATGGAATGGAGGTTGTTTGTTTGTTGACCAATATGGATATTCCTTTGGGGGATAATATTGGCAATGCTTTAGAAGTGGAGGAAGCTATGGAGGTTTTGCAGGGAAAAACGGGTGCTTTGAGAGATTTATGTGTTGAAATTGCCTCACAGATGGTACGCTTGGATTTAAATGTTTCTTATGAAGCCGCTAAAAAAATGGTGCAAAAGAATTTAGAAAATGGGTGTGCATATCAGAAGTTTTTGGCTTTTGTTAAGGCTCAAGGTGGAGATTTATCTCATCTTCCTCACAGTCGGCATTGTTATTCTATTTATGCTTCTCAGGAAGGCTATATTCAAGATATTAATGCCTTGACTTTGGGAGAGTTATCCATGCGACTTGGTTCTGGGCGTAGTAGTCTAGAGGATAAAATTGATTATGGCGCAGGGATAGTTTTAAAGAAGCGTGTTGGTGATTGGGTTTCTAAGGGAGATGTCTTGATGCAACTTCATACTGAACAAGAGTTAGATGTTTGTAAGGGGTTGGCGGATGCTTTTTGGATTAATACTGATCGGGGAAGTTCTCAAAAGTTAATTTATGAAGTGATAGAATAGTTGTTTTTGACTTTGCCATCTAATCCATTTTGATTCATAATGATTGAGAAGTTTTCAAAGGTTAATTTGTGAAGTGGTGGAATAGTTGCTTTTAGTTTGGCTTATTCAATCCATTTTGATCAATGTTGACTGGTAAGTTTTCAAAAATTAATTTGAGAAATGATAGAATAGTTGCTTTTAGTTTGGTTATCCAATTCATTTTGATCAATGTTGACTGGTAAGTTTTCAAAAATTAATTTGAGAAATGATAGAATAGTTGCTTTTAGTTTGGCTTATCCAATCCATTTCATTTTTCTTAAAAATCACTGATATTTTGTTACCATTCAGTCCGAAAAATGAATTTTGCAGATAAAATCTTAAAATTTTAGAAGAAAAAAATAAATTTGATGTTTTGAAAATATATCTATTGAGTGAAAATATAAATTTTGAGTGAAAATATAATTTTTTTGACTATCGTTCGATTTTTTGCTATTTTTGGACTGCGCTATTTTTGGGCTATGCTATTTTTGGACTATGCTATTTTTGGACTATGCTATTTTTGGATTGTTTTTTACGAAAATAACATTTAGTTTCTTATTTTATCTGACTGAACTGTAACGATATTTTTGTTTTGGATGGGTTATTTTTATGGATTTGGATGTTGACTAATGCTGTTGCTTATGTTACTGTTGCTGTTTATGTTGATGGTGATGAATTTATTTTTGTCCATCTTAATTATGGCAAAATGATTATTGTATTATTGTTTATTTAAGATTGTGAAAAGAGAAAGGAGGGGAGAATATGCGTTTAAAACATGTTAAGGGAGCTAAAGAAATAATTGAACAAGGTATATATTTTTTGGATGAGCCAGCTCTTTATTTTGGAAAGTGGAAGGATGTTTTTCAAAATGATCACCCTATTTATATTGAGATAGGAATGGGGAAGGGGGACTTTATTATCGAGAATGCTTTGCGATACCCAGATATTAATTTTGTAGGAATAGAGAAATTTGATAGTGTATTGGTGAGGGCGATTCAAAAGTCAAATGAGTTATCGCTTCCTAATTTGCGTCTTCTTCGAATGGATGCTAATTTAATTGATACTATTTTTTCTCATGAAGTTAGTTTAATTTATTTGAATTTTTCTGATCCTTGGCCTAAGGATAGGCATGCCAAAAGGCGATTAACAAGTCCTTTGTTTTTAAAAAAATATGATTCTATTTTTGCTTCTGATGCTCATATTGTGATGAAGACTGATAATGATGATTTATTTCTTTATTCTATTTCTTCTTTGGAAGAAGATGGCTATCAAATTATTCAGATGACAAGAGATTTATATCAAGAGGATTGTTCGTTGAATATTCCTACTGAATACGAGAAAAAATTTGTTAAGCTTGGTGTGAAAATTAATCGTTTGGAGGCAGTTAAAATAATTCAAAAGTGATAAATATAATAATCTTAAATTTTTTATCTAAAATAATCGTAAGATTTGGGATTTAATTTAAGGGAAGAATATTTTTATTCACTTCTAATTGGCTAAATACTTAAACTTCTCTCAAAATTTTTTTATGATGGTTTAATTAAAACTTAAATGATTTTAATTCTGATGGTACAATTTAAAATGAGTTTTTAATACTAGAAGATATTTTTGATTGGAAATTAGTGCTAAAATTTTTTCAAGTGATTGTCTTACAGAAATGTTGTTTTTCTTTTTAAGATAATCCATCTTTTTAAGATAATACTTTTTTTAAATAAAGCTTAAAAACTTTTTTCAAAATTCGTGGTCCTGAAAAATTACATCTAAATTTTTAGATGTGATTTTTCTTTTTTATCATTACTTCTTTAAATGTTAAACTTAAATTTTTTAAAAACTAAAATTAGGGTTTAAGCATGTTTGAAAACTATTTTAAGTTGGGGTTCTCAACTTTAAAAAGCCTAAATTTTCAAGGTTATATTTGTATTTTTTTTGATGTAATTGAAATTGTTGAAAAGTTGCGAAATTCGGCGATCAGATAAAAAGATTGACTATAAATTTATTTAATATTGTTTAATGTTTTTTTTGATTTTAGATATTATTTCAAAAATCTTATTTTAATTTTTTTGGCTTGAAATGAGGGAGGAATAATTTTTTTCTTTTCTTTTTTTATTTATAGGGAAATTCTAGTGTTTAGTATTGATCATTACTTTAAAAAATGTTCTTTTACATAACTTTTTTTTCTTTATTAAAAGAAAAAGAGAGAGAAAAAAGTTAAAATTTTTTTATTTAGGAGGATTTTTTCTTTTTATGTAGAATAATGATAATAGAGGAGGTAAAAGATGAAAAAAAAATTAATTGTCTTACAAGATGGGTATAAAGAATGTGGCGCTGCTTCTTTATTATCTATTATCCGTTATTATGGAGGATCTATTCCTATTTCTAGACTTGTTGAAATGACGCACACTGATAAGGAAGGGACAAATTTTTATCAGTTGAAATGTGCTGGAGAAAATTTGGGGTTTGATGTAATTGGGTATCAACTGGAAGATTTTTCTTATTTAAATAAAATTGATGTTCCTTTTATTATTCAAATTATTGATTCTCATTATGAACATTTTTGCGTTGTTTATCAAATTCAAAAAAAGAAAATTATTGTAATGGATCCTGCTGTAGGGGCTCGAGAAATTTTGATGAATGATTTTATTCAAAATTGGACAGGCTATCTTTTAATTTTTAAACCTAATAAAAAAATAGAACATTATCATGAAGAAAAATATCTTTATGAAATATTAAGACAAATGTTTTTAAAAAATAAAGGCATTATTTTCATTATCCTACTATTGTCTGTATTTTATACTGTATTTTCTTGTATGGTTGGTTTTTATTTTCAATTTATTATGGATTTTGAATTTGTTTCCACTTATCATATTTTAGTAATTTTTACTTTTTTCTTTGGAATTATTGCTTTGCTAAAATGTATTACCAACTTTTTTCGTAATCAAGTATTTATTTTTTTTCATCAAAAAGTAGATTGTGTAGTTTTTCTTAGTACTTTTAAAAAAATTCTTTTGCTTCCTTATCATTATTATCATAATAAAACAACAGGAGAAATCATGAGTCGTTTAAATGATTTAATTTATGTTAAAAACTTTATTTATCAATTTATTCTCACTGTATGTTTAGATGGTATTTTGTTGTTTGGTGCTGGCTTTTTGTTGGCAATAATTAATTTTTCCATGTTTTTGTTGATAATGATGATTGTTTTTATTTATTTGATTATCTTTTTCCTATTTAAAAATATTGTAAAGAGGTATACAAGAATCAATCAAATAAATAATGCACAGTTTCAATCGTTTTTGGTGGAGACGATTGGAGGAATTGAGACAATTAAAAATATGAATATCGAAAGTACAATGAATCATCAAATGGAAAAAATATATCTAAAACTTTTACATGATGATTTTATTTATCAAAATGTTGGTAATTTAGAGATTTTTATGAAGGAACTTGTTTCGGGAATTGGTATATTATTATTTGAGTTTTTAGGTTTTTCAATGGTGCTTAGGGAAAGAATGTCTGTTGGATGTTTTATGAGTTGCGTTATACTTGCTAATTCCTTTTTAGAGCCAATTACTAATCTCTTAGCACTTCATCGAGAGTATTTTTATTTTGAAAATTCTCTTCGAAGAATTAACCATTTATTTGAAGTGAAAGAAGAAAAATTAGGGAGACGAACAAATTTTGAAATTAGTGGAAAATTATCATTTTGTGATTTATCATTTAGTTATAATCAAGAAAGAAAGATTTTAGATTCTGTTAATTTTGAAATACCTCTAGGGAGTAAAGTGATTATTTTAGGAGACTCAGGCAGTGGTAAAAGTACTATTTTAAAATTGCTTTTAAGATTTTATGAGGTAGGCTTTGGAATGATTTATTTGGATGATGTTGATATTAATTATTATTCCATTTCTGATTTAAGGGAATCTATTGGGTTTCTTTCTCAAAATGAAATTTTATATACAGATACTATTTTAAACAATATTAAACTTTACCAAGATGTTGAGGATAAAAAATGGTTGGAAATTGCTAAATTGGTATTTGTTGATGAATTTGTCAAGGAAATGTTTTTGGGGTATGAAACAAGGCTAGAAGAAAACGGTTGTAACCTTTCTGGTGGTCAGCGTCAAAGAATCCTTTTAGCTAGACTTTTACTTCAAAATAAAAAAATCATTTTAATTGATGAAGGATTAAATGCAATTGATGTTAGCTTAGAACGAAAAATATTAGAGAATTTATTTGATAAATATCCCAAAAAAACAATAATTATTGTCTCTCATCGAAAGGAAAACTTGGATTTATTTAATCAGATTCTTTATTTTAAGGGAAAAAATCTTTTTTCAGTCAAAAAAGATGAGGTAGATTTATGATTGATACTTATTTTATTTTGAATCGTAAATGTAGTGTGTTAGTAAAAATTTTTTTAATAAACGTTGTTCTACTACTGTTGTTTATTGTTTATGGAATAAACACATTTTATTATCAAACTTCTATTCAACTTCACTCTGAGATTTTATCTCAAAACTCCTTATTTTATCTTGTTGTGTTTGTTCCGGAAAAGGAGGTTAATGTTGTAGTAGAAAGTAATACATTATTTTTAGAAAATAGAATGTACAACTATAGTATAAATAAAATTGATGATAATATTGTTTATAAAGATGGTATTAATTATCAAATGATTTATTTAAACATTCAAAATCTAGATTTTTCTTATCAAAAGAATGGCTATCATCTTATTGTAAAATTTTTAAAGAAAAGAAAGAAAATTATCGAATATTTAAAGGAATAGAAAGGAGTCAGGTTTTATGAAATTTATTTCTAATGATCAGTTGAAAGAAATTAGAGGTGGTGGTGTGAATTGGGGACTAATGGCCGGATTTAGTGCTTTTGCATCTTTCTTGATTGGAATAATTGATGGCTATGTTCACCCTAAAAAATGTTAAAAAAGAAAGGAGAAGGGAATAATGAAAGAATTAAGGAAAGAGGAGATGTTAAAAGTGAAAGGTGGATTTAGCAGTGCGTTGTTAAATGCCTTTATGAGAACGGTATCAGTTATGTTTAATTTAGGACAGGCTGTTGGTTCCTCTATTCGCCGAGTTGTTAATGGCAAAATGTGTTAGTTTCAAAATTTAATAATTATTTTTTTAGAGAAGAAAATTTATGTTTTTATAAATTTTTCTTCTTTTTTGTTGCATTTAAAAAATATTTCGTGGTATAATTTGTTTATGCTGAAATGGCTCAGGTGGTAGAGCAATTGATTCGTAATCAATAGGTCGCAGGTTCGAGTCCTGTTTTCAGCACCATCTTGTGTTTATTTCTTTGATGTTTTGAAGATTTTTTAATAAAAAGAATTCATTAGGTAACTAATGAATTCTTTAATTTTCTGCTTCTTCTAACATACTTTCGATGAAAATTCCATATCCTTTTTTGCAATCATCAACTACTACATGAGTAACAGCGCCTATGATGAAGTCATTCTGAATAATTGGACTGCCACTCATTCCTTGAACAATTCCACCAGTGGCATTTAATAATTTTTCGTCTGTTACCTCAAATAGAATGTTTTTTTTACTTTTTTCATTTTCCATGATTTTCAAGATTTTGATTTTAAATTCTTCTATATTATTTTCAGATATTACAGTTAGGATAGAGGCATCTCCTGTGGTAATATCCTTTTTCTTTGCTACTTTGTATTTTTTTGTATTTGGTAGTTCACGTGTATAAGTACCAAAAATTCCTGAGGTACTATTTTCTTTAATGTTTCCGTATATGTCTTTTACGTTATATTTTGCATTTTTTTCTCCTGGATCTCCTCTATTGGATGGAGTGATTCCAGTAACGATAGAACTATAAATCTTTCCGTCTTTTATTTCTAATTTTTGACCAGTAGTTGATTCGATGATTTCATGTCCAAGTGCACCATAAATTTTTGTGTTTGGATCAATGAATGTTAAAGTTCCAACTCCGTTGATACTATCTTTGACGTAAAGACCAGTTTTGTATATGTTCTCTTCTTCTTCTATTAATTTTAACGTAGTTTCTTTCTTTTCACTTCCTCGTTGGTAATTAATTTTAATTTCTTCTTTATTTGAGGATTCATCTAAGACATTTAACATTTCTTCGATGGAATGGACTTCTTGGTTGTTTATGTGAGTGATTTTATCTCCTTTTTGTAAGTTTGCATCGGTAGCGGGATCTTTTATACCAACTTTGTAAGTTCCCACAATTAGAATCCCATTGCTTTTGAGTTCTATTCCAATGTTTTGACCACTTGCAATAATATAATCTGAATAAGCAAAGACATTAAAAGGAATTAAGATATTTATTAGAAGAAGGATGAGGAACTTTGATATTAAGTTCTTTTTTGGCATGATTTTCATCTCCTTTTTAATCTTTTTACAGATTACATTATTAGTATTATAGAAACGAGTTAAAAATATGCTATTCAATAATTACCAAATGAGGAAAAGATTGATCAATTTTTATTGAATGTACTAGGTTATGAAAAATTTTGTTTAAGTTATTTTTGAAAAATTATTTTTTAAGGAAGATAAATTTTTTTAATTATTTTTATGCTTATTTCTTTTATTTTTTTCATTTTATTTATTTCCTCATTTTCTAAGGCAAGTGTGTAAGTAATGTTATTTTTAAATTCTTTTTGTATATTTTTTTTATCTTTTAATAAATAATTTATTTGCTTTAGGTTAGAATAAGAAAAGGAGATTTTGACTAAAAATGCTTCTTTTAGAATTATAGTATGATTTTTTATTACTTCTGTTGCTGTTTTGGTATAAGCCCTGATTAAGCCATTTGCTCCTAATTTTATCTTTCCAAAATAACGAATAATTATACATAGAACATGATTTAGTTCTTGTTTTTCTAATACTTGTAAAATGGGAATTCCAGCAGTTCCATTTGGTTCTTTATCGTCAGTAGCATATCTTTTTTGATCTAAAATATATGCATAGCAGTAATGTGTAGCATTTTGATATTTGTTTTTTGCTTGGTCTAAGAGAATGTCTATATCAGTATTTTTTTCGATTGGAAAAATGAGTCCAATAAATTTTGAATTTTTAATTTCTAGGGTGTACTCGTTTTCTGTTACACTTTTCATTTCGTTCACCTCTTTTTTCATTTTAGCATATGTTTTTTTCTGTTGCAAATTTCTTTGGTTTTTTGCCCATACACAAATGTTTAGATGGCATAATTTATTTTAGGAAGTGATGAAAAAATGAACGATTATGGATTTAGTTATTTTAATTCTATTAATAATGTTGGTTCAAATTTGCCGTATGCTAATCCGTATTCTGATTTAGAGTATCAGAATTTACTACCGAATGGGACTTATTCTTCTGGTAATGAGAAGAAAAATAATTTATTAGTAGATCCTTATCAAGCATTTATTCGAGGGAATAGTTTTCAGAATCTATATGATAAATATAAGAATTATTCTCCTTTAAAGTTAAATCCTACGAATGAGAGAGAGGCTTTGTTGTATCAGTTGTTGCAGTATAAATTTGCTATTACGGATCTTAACTTGTATTTAGATACAAACCCTAATGATGTTGAGATGATGATGATTTTGAAAAAATATTTAGATGTTGAAGGGCAAATTAAGGAAAAGTATGAAAAAATGTATGGTCCTCTAGTGGTTGATGATGTGCAATTGGTTGGTCGAAAATGGGACTGGATTAGTGGCCCTTGGCCATGGGAAGGAGTTTAAAATGTTTAAATATGTAAAGGTTTTGCAATATCCAATTAATATTAAAAAAAAGAATTTGAGAATGGCACATTTAATCGTAACACAATATGGAGGAGCAAATGGGGAATTGGCGGCGGCACTTCGTTACTTGAATCAACGGTTTACTATGCCTGATGATAAAGGTAAGGCATTGTTGACTGATATTGGGACAGAAGAATTGGGACATGTTGAAATGATTTGTACAATGTTGTATCAGTTGACTAAAGGTGCAACGATTAAAGAACTAAAAGAAGTAGGGTTAGATACTTTTTATGCTGAACATGGTAATGATACTTTTCCAACGAATGCAACAGGAGTTCCTTTTACCACTGGATATTTTGCTTCAGTAGGAGATCCAGTTGCTAATTTATCGGAAGATATGGCTGCTGAGGAAAAAGCTAGGGCAACGTATGAAAATTTAATTCAATTGGCGGATGATCCTGATATTATTGGCCCATTATTATTTTTACGTCAAAGAGAAATTATTCATTTTAATCGATTTAAGGAATTATATAAAGAGTATAAGAAAAAAGGATATTGATACTACAATTCCGTTTCTATGTTTAGAAGCGGTTTTTTTGTTCTTCAAAATTCGATGGACCTCGTAAAAAATGTTATAAGTATTATTTAATACCAAGTTTAAATTTTATAAAAATTAGTTTAGTTTTTATATTCTTTAGGCGTTTTAAAAAAATAAAATGTAATAAAAATCTCGTCTAATATCGAGAAGTGATTTTTCAGACTCACTGAATTTCAAAGAATCGTTTTTATGGAGTTTAGTATAATTTAAGCGGAATAGTATTTAAATTTAATGGTTGCCTTTATGATGATTCAAAAATTAAAAAATTGGTAAAAAAAGTTGGCTTCTTCGTCAGAGTAAAAGGATGCATTGTGATTAAAAGATGATAGAAATTTTTTCAATAAATTAAAAAATAAGGAATTTTTTAATTTAGTAGTTGATGCAACTCAAGTTGACTTCCTAAAAGAACAGTGTTAAACTGAGAAAGTAGGGGTTAAAATTGAACATAAAGGTAATAGCGAAGCAATTTTTTCTGAAGTGGATATTTTGAAAATTATTTTCTTTGATGAAGTTAAATTTTTGTTAGAAACTTGTTAAGTTAGTGTTTTTTTGTAATGGTATGATATTTGCTAAAATTAAATTCTGTTGGTAAACTACCGTTGGATTTTATTGATGATGTTTTTTTAGAAAATTCAAAAAAATATTTTGCTATTTTTCTTTAACGAAATTTAAAGAGCACTTGAAAAGTGCTCTTGCTCGATTAATTTGTGAGAATATAGAATTCGATAGTATAATAAAAACCCTTATCAAATAAGGGGTTAAATCATTATGGCGGAGACAGAGAGATTTGAACTCTCGCACCAGTTTCCCAGTCTACACCCTTAGCAGGGGCGCCTCTTCAGCCTCTTGAGTATGTCTCCAAAACGCTTATGTATTCATGATACTATTTTTTTATTTTCTTGTCAAGAAATTTAAATAAAATTTACAAAATTTATATTTCTAGTTTGAGCGGTAATGAGATTATAGCAATATTAGTGCATTATTTTTATCCATTTAAATAGTTATTCCTTTAAGTATTGTTATTAGATTTAAATTTGTATAATTTAACTAATATTTTTTGTGTGTGCTTCAATATTAAATTTTATTTGTAGTGAGGAGAGAAGAAAAAGTATGATTAAAATTGAAAAAATGAATTTACAAGAAGAAAACAAAAAAATTTTAAAAGAGTTTCAAATCTATCTTTTGACAATGAAACATTTAGTAGAAAATTCTATTGCTTCTTATCTTTTTGATATTGAAAAATATCTTTATTATTTGGAAACGGAAAAACATAAGGGATATTCTAATATTCAAAGGGAAGATCTTATTGATTATTTGTCAACATTAGATGATCAAGATTATGCCGTTACTAGTGTCATGCGAAAAATTACATCGATAAAAAGCTTTCATTTATTTTTAAACAAAAATTATCATTTGGAAAATATTGCTTATCATATTGATTTTCCACGGTATTATCGAAAAATTCCTAATATTTTATCAATTGAAGAGGTTGAAGTACTTTTAGATATTCCTTTAAAGAGTAGTTTTGATTATCGAAATAAGGCTATGCTGGAATTACTATATGCGACAGGGTTACGAGTTAGTGAATTAGTTTCTTTAAAGATGAATGAAGTTGATATGGAAAATGCTTTTGTTAGAGTTGTTGGAAAAGGAAACAAGGAAAGGATTGTTCCTATCGGGGATATTGCTTTGAAATATTTAGGTCTTTATTTGAATCTTTATCGAAATACTTTGAAAAAAAAGTGTTTTTGCGATTCTGTTTTTTTAAATAATCATGGCAGGGAAATGACTAGACAGGGTTTTTTCAAAATTTTAAAAATGATTTCACAAGAAAAAGGATTTTGTCAAAATATTACTCCCCATCTTTTACGCCATTCTTTTGCTACACATCTTTTGAATAATGGTGCTGATTTAAGAAGTATTCAGATATTACTTGGTCATAGTAATCTTTCTACTACACAGATTTATATGAATGTAAATAATACAACTTTAAAGGAAAACTATGAATTGTATCATCCTAGACATTAGGAAAATATCCTTTATTTAAATTTAAAAAATTGAAGTTTTTTTAGTTTTCCTTTTTCAAAATGTAATTGAACTGAAAAAGTAGTTTTTTTGAATTTTAATGTTTTGTCATAGCTTCTAAAATAGTAGAATTTAAATTTTTATAAAAATTTAAAGTTAATGTTTAAGTATTTTAATGATTCTACACGAATGAGTGGGAAGGAAAATAACAGTGTTCGTTACAAACTGGCGGAAACTTTTAAGGCAATGGAACAATTTTTAGAGGTATTTTATTGAAAAAATAACAAGAGTTAGTGAGGATTGCTTAAAGTAGAAACAGATGTCAAAATGTCAGTTGTTCTTAATATACATGTGAATTATCAATAATTGGTTAGCGTATATTTTTAATTTATTTGTGGCCAAAAGATTTTCTAATGGGTACACACAGAAGGCATAAATAGTAAAAATGATAAAAAGAAAAGGATATTGGGTGTAGAAGTTTTGCATTTTTAAGATTAATGTATATTTTGAACGAAAATTTAAGTGAAAAATCTAAAAAAACAAAAAAACTAAAAATACATGATTTGTAAAAATAGTAAAAAATAGATTAAATAGCAACAAAAATAGGTATAAAAAAAGGGAGTGTAAATAATTCTGTGTAAATGGTAATCTATCCATGATATTTGGAACCACTATAGGTTCCTTTTTGTTACATCTGTAATAACATACTATTTCTAAATTTCAAAGAACTATTTCTTGCTTTGTTAATTATTAAATATTTCATCCGGAGATTGTTGTCAAGGTCTCGCGTGAGCGAGTTCATTTTAACCTTGATAACATTAAAGGATGTAATATGTGCCTCATAATATTAAACAAAACTGAAATTATTTTATCTCTTGTCATCAAACGTTATTGATAATTCACCAAGTATTGGACCTCAATTTCTATATGGTTGAGTCCTTTTGTTTTGAATATTCTTTAGTAGTTTCAGAAGAAGAAAATGTAATAAAAATCATGCTTAATATTTAGATGTGGTTTTTCAGAATTACCGAATTTTGAAGAATTAAAAAATTATATATAAAAATACTCATTTTATATTGTATTTATGATTATTTGTTCAAAATTTTGTTCCCACTCAAAATTGTAGAGTCATTTTAATTACTATTTTAAGTTGATTCTACAAATTTAAATAACTAAAAATCACATTTAAATAGATTTTTAAATGTGAATTTTTGGCTTTATTCTTAAGAATGTTAAAGTTAATTTATTAATTAAACTTATAGATTATTTATATGGTAATTATTGCAGTATATTTTTTGAAATTTTAGTTTTCATTTAAGAACTCAAAAAAATCTTTAAAATGATAATTTGTTTTTTGAATGGGTTAAATTCAAAAAACGAAAATTATATATATCTTTTTTTGAGGGGATCTTATATGCCTTTTTTTTGGTTTTATATATTTTTCTTTTGTACTTTTTATTTTTCTTTAAAACTTTTGCAAATTGTTTCATCTTTACTTTGACAGTTACATCCAGGGCAAGTACAGCTGATGTCTAATTCTTCCAATGAACAACAATTGCAGTTGTTGTGTGTACAATTTTCAACATTACATTTTACTTTTGTTTTTTTCATTTTATCACCTCCTCGTACAATAGTTTTTGTAAGTGATTTTTATCACTTATATTAACTATTTTTATTTATTCTACTTTTATAAGTAAAAATAGTAAAAACTTAGACTATTTATTAAATCCATGTGTTATTATATTTCTCGAAATATAATGATGAGGAACTATTTGTTCACTCCTTGTAACTTGAAAGATGTTTACTTTTTAAGAATGTTTCCCTTCTTATTAGTTATTATCCTTCTTTTATAGTGTGTTGTTTTTTTAGTTTTATTCAAAAAAATTTAAATACTTTTATCTTTTTGATGAAACTTTTAAAAGAAAAATACTAAAGATAAAAGGATTTAAAAAAAATATCTAGAATAATATAATTAGAGGAGGTAAAAAATGAAAAAGAATATAAAATGGGTGTTTGGTAGTTTGATTTTGATTATTTTTGTTTTTGCTTTAGGGATAAAAATAATATTTTCTAAAGATAATACAAAAGAAGTGACAAGTGAGGAAGAACTTATTTTTAAAGATGAACCATCTATTAAGGAAGAAAAAGAAAATTTGGCAAAAGAAGTTAGTAAAGTATTTGTTGATATTAAAGGGGCTATTTTGAACCCTGGAGTATATGAAATTGAAGATGATAAGAAGATAATTGATGTTGTATCTCTTGCTGGAGGATTTCAAGATAATGCTAATACTACTACTATTAATTTAGCTAAAAAAGTTCAAAATGAAATGGTAATTATTGTTTATACAAATGAAGAAATTAATAAAGCTATGGAAGGTGGACAAACTAGTAAAAAAATAGATAATACTTGTGTTTGCCCAGTAATTAAGAATGATGCTTGTATAAATAGTGATACTAAAACAACTGATGATAAAGATGATAGTGGATCATCTATACAGGAAATTATTAATATTAATACAGCTACTGTTTCAGATTTTGATAAACTTCCAGGTATAGGAGCAAGTAAGGCAGAAGCTATTGTTCAATATCGTGAAGAACATGGAAATTTTAATAAAATTGAAGATTTGAAAGAAATATCTGGGATAGGAGAAGCTTTATTTGAAAAAATTAAAGACTACATTACAGTCTAGATACTTATTTAAATTTATTCTAGTTATTTGTATTCTTTATGCACAAATAATTTTTTTCTTTTTTCCTCAGAAAAGCAAATATGTGGGAAATGAAAAAGAATTTATAGGTATAGTGACAAATCTGAGAGAGGATGGGGATCATCTTACCTTAGAAATAAAAGAAAAAGAAAAATTAATTGTGCATTACTACTTTAAAAAATTACAGGAAAAACAAACATTTTTAAAGCAAATAGAAATAGGAACAAAAATAAAAATTATTGGAACATTAAATCAACCTGCAGGTAATACTATACCAAATATTTTTAATTATAAAGAATACTTAAAACGGAAGAGAATTTTTTTCTTAGTTCAAGCAGATAAAATAGAAATTTTATCTTATCGTCAAAATTTATTTTATCAAGTCAAAAACATTATGCTAAATAGAATTGATAAAATAGATAAAACAGGTTATTTGCGAACTTTCATTTTAGGAGATAAAACAATAATGAATCAAGAAACCATTTCTAAATATCAAGAAAATGGAATTTTTCATTTATTTTCTATATCTGGAATGCATATCAGTTTTATCGTAACAATACTATTATTAATATTAAATAAAATTACTTATCACGACAAATATAAGTATGGAATAATTTCAATTTTTTTAGTTTTTTATTTGTTTTTGACAGGGAATAGTGCTTCTGTTACGAGAGCTACTATTATGTTTATCTTATTTTCTATTAATAAATGCTTTAACTTGAAAATAAAATCACTAGATTTATTACTATTTCTTTTGTCTATATTGATAATAATTGATGTAAATTTAATTTTCGATATAGGTTTTCAATTTTCCTATATTATTAGCACGGCAATTATTTTGAGACAAAAGAAAATAAGAAAACTACCTAATCGATATAAAAGTATCTACATTTCTTTATTAAGTTTTGTTGTTTCTTTTCCGATTAGTATTTATCATTTTCAAAAAATAAATTGTCTATCCATTCTTTTTAATTTAGTTATGATACCATTAATTAGTACCATGATTTTTCCAGCTACATTTTTAGTTTTAATTTTTAGTAATTTATATCCTGTATATGAAAAATTAATTGCTATATTAGAAAAAATAAATACAATATTTTACTATATTCCTTATGGAAAAATAATATTTTGTAAACCGAATTTATTAATGATTTTGTTTTATTATTTGTTAATTATCCTTTCAATCTGTAAGAAAAAATATTATATTTTATTAGGAATAGTAATATTTATTCATTATCAGATACCAAAGATAGATCAAAGTTTTTTCGTTACCTTTTTAGATGTTGGACAAGGAGATTCTATTTTTATAAGAATGCCTCATGATCAAGGAAATATCCTAATAGATACAGGGGGAAAAATAGAAATTCCTAAAGAAAAGTGGGCACAAAACAAAAATAAAACAACATTAACGACTTCTAAACTTATTCCTTATTTACATTCTATGGGAATCAAAAAATTGGATTATTTAATTATTTCTCATGGTGATTATGATCATATGGGGGAATCAGTCAATTTAGTGAATCAATTTAAAATAGATAAGGTGATATTTAATTGTGGTAGTAAAAATGATTTGGAGCAGAAATTAATAAAAGTATTACGTAAAAAAGGAATAACATATTATTCATGTATAAAAAAAATAAATGTGGAAGGAACTAAATTATATTTTTTAAATACTAAAGAATATAATAATGAAAACGATAATTCAAATGTAATTTATTTAAATTATAATAATTATCAATTTTTGTTTATGGGGGATGCTGGAATAGATAAAGAAAATGATTTATTAAAGCAATATACTTTAAAAAATATTGACTTTTTTAAAGTAGGGCATCATGGTTCAAATACTTCGTCTAGCAAATATTTTATTAGTAAAATTAGTCCGAAATATTCTTTTATTAGTGTTGGTAAAAATAATCGATATGGTCATCCAAAAGAAACGGTATTAAATATACTAGCTCATTCTAAGATATATAGAACAGATCAAGATGGAAGTATAGAAATAAGGCTAGATCGAAGAAAATATGAAATCAGAAATTATATCCTGTAGAAAATATGTTGACGTAATAGTAAAGTTACTTTCTTGGAAAGTAATAAAATAATACTTTTCATTAGATTTTAAATGGCAATAAATAATTTTTTATAACTGAACTTTAAAAAATGAAATAGTTTGTTATAATGGTATAGTTGAATGAGTGTATGAAAAAAAATCTTTTATTTTTTGAAGAACATAATTCTAAGGTGAAATATTCCTTTAGTTAGATTATCTTGCGTTTGAATGTTATAAAAGGCTATTTTAAATTAAAAAATCTTATTTCTAAAATTGGAAGTTTTTATTAGAAAAAAAATATAAAACTATTGTTGTGAGTTAGAAAATCTGTATCAAAAATCTTTAGGAATAAAATTATGATTATTTTCTATAATATTAATAGAAGAATAATATCTTCTTCAGTATGTCGTAAATTCGCAAGTAAGGTACGAATTTGCGTTTAGATATAGTGGAGGAAACTAGAGAACTAGCTTCCTCTTATTCTTTGAAGTACAGTTAATTTAATTGACTATTGATGAAAGTTAGTATATAATTTTTATTGTTAGAAGTAGTTGGTAGGGTGATATTTGTGGCTAAAAAAAAGGCAAAAAAAGAGAAAAGTAAAAATAAATTTGAATATAGTAATGAAATCATTGGTGTTTTAGTTATTTTAGTTAGTATTATTGGAATATTAGGGACTGGAATTGTTGGAAACATGGTGAGAAGTTTTGCTATTTTTTTGGTTGGTTCTTTGTATTTGATATTATTGATTTTAGGGTGTGTGGTTGGGGGCTTTTTAATTTTAAAGAAAGAATCCCCTAACATGTTTTCAAGTAGAATGATTGGGGGATATATTGTTGTTATTTCCATATTGGTTTTGTTTCATGTTAAATATATTGAGTTAAATGGTACTGAAGGAGTAAAAATTATTACGGAGACATTTAATAATTTAATTCTTTCTTTTAGTAGTAATGTGGCACTTTCTAATTCTGGAGGAGGAATTATTGGGGCAATATTTAGTTATTTGTTTGTAACTTTTTTTGGAAGTGGAGCAATTATTGTTACGTTCACTTTACTTGCGTTGGGAGTTGTATTAATTTTAAATGTTAGCATATTGGATTTATTTAATAAGATTAAATCTGTATTTTGTAAAGCAAAATCAAAAAAAGAATTGAATCACGTGGATGATAAAGAGAATGAAGATGGTGAACTTGTGAAAGTGCGGGAACCAAATCTAGGCAATTCTTCTTTGGATGAACCTGCTGTAGTGGTGGAGCCGCTTAAAGTAGAGAATATTGATGAAGACGTTCCGATTGTTAGAATTCCGCCTAAAATTAATACAAATGAGATAACCGAAATTAAAGACGAAGTGGTTATTAATAGTGTTAATGAAAATTATCAGTTGCCACCGATTAACTTATTGAATACAGTAAAAAATGTTAGCAATAAAGAAAATGAAATTAAAGCAAAACAGAATATTAGTGAGTTAGAAAAAGTATTGAGTGATTTTGATATTACCGGAAAAATTGTACAAGTTAATATTGGTCCTACAGTTACTCAATATGAATTGGAAATTAAAGCTGGTACTAAAGTAAGTAAACTTTTGTCTATTCAAAGAGAAATCGCTTTGGCTTTAGCCGCTAAAGATGTGCGTATAGAAGCACCGATTCCTGGAAAAAATACTATTGGTATAGAACTTCCTAATCAAGTAAATAGTTCGGTTTCGTTTAAAGAAGTTTTGTCCAAAATGCCAGATGTTAATGAAAAAAATTTGCTTGCAGTTGGCTTAGGAAAAGATATTATGGGAAAAGTCAAATGGATGGAGATTAATACTACTCCGCATCTTCTTGTAGCTGGAGCTACTGGCTCTGGAAAATCTGTTTGTATGAATTGTATCATTACATCTATTTTGATGCGAACAAAACCCGAGCAAGTAAAGTTAGTTATGGTTGATCCTAAAAAAGTAGAACTTAGTATGTATAATGGTGTTCCTCATTTGTTGTGCCCAGTGGTTACGGATCCTAAAAAGGCTTCGATTGCGCTTAAAAATATTGTTGTAGAAATGGAAAAAAGATATGATATTTTTGAACAAACCAAAAATAAAAACATTAAGGGATATAATGAGTTTTGTGAGAGCCATCCTGAATTTTCTAAGATGCCATATATTGTAGTTATTATTGATGAATTAGCTGATTTGATGTTGGTGGCAGCAAAAGAAGTGGAAGATTCTATTATGAGAATTACTCAAATGGCTCGTGCTGCTGGAATTCATTTAATTGTTGCTACTCAAAGGCCTTCAACGGATGTTATTACTGGAGTTGTTAAAGCAAATATTCCTTCTCGTATTTCTTTCGCAGTTTCTTCTAGTATTGATTCTAGGACGATTCTTGATTCTACGGGTGCAGAGAAATTGTTAGGAAAAGGGGATATGCTGTTTTTACCTATGGGTGAAAATTCTCCTATAAGAATACAGGGAGCGTTTGTTAGTGAAGAAGAAATTCAAAAAGTTGTAGATTATGTTTGTGAACAACAGAAAGCTCAATATGACAATTCTTTGACAGAAATGAAAAATGATTCAGAAAGTCATAATGATGGTTATGAATCAGATGAAGATTATGAGGATCCTCTTTATAATGAAATTGTAGATTATGTTATACAAGCGGGAAAAGTTAGTGCTTCTTTGATTCAAAGAAAATATCGTTTGGGTTATAATAGGGCTGCAAGAATTATTGATTTACTAGAGGAACGAGGAATAATTGGACCTCCAAATGGTTCAAAACCTAGGGAGGTTTTGATAAAGAAAAATTCTGATGAATCGGAATGATGATTGCTAGAAATGAAATTATGTAATTTGGTTAGAATATAAGAGGTACAAAATGGAAAAAAAGAAAAAAATAATAATGTGGGGAATTTTAATTATTTTGATTGTTTTGGTTTTGGCTTTAAATTATATTAAATTTTTTGCTACAGATAACGCAAATATTGAGGTTAAACCTATTGAAAATTCTAGTTCTACCGCGATTGAGAATGCTTTATTGGAAATTGTTAATAATTTTAATGAAAGCGATGAAGTGGGAGAATTATCTAAAGATGGAATTATTTTATCTGCTTCCAAGAAGAATTATTCTATTTATGTGGCTTATGTGGTAAATGGGGCTAGAACTACTTATGAGTTTAATTATAGTAATTTAAATTTATTTATCAATGTGTCATCAGATCAAAAAAATTTGGAGAAATTCAACAAAATTTTGATGATATTGATTAAATCGTGTCAGAAAAGGATTAATAACACGAGTAATATTGATAGAGATGTTGAGAAATTTTTAGATGGTACTGGGGAATTAAACGGAGTTTTAAGATCAGATACTGATGGTTTGACATCATATCAAATTGATATTACGAAAAAAATTGAACCTGTTCAATCTTCGGATTTTGGGGATAATTTAGAAGGAGGAGATGAAAATGGCAACACCACATATTGAGGCTAGAGTGGGGGAAATTGCTCCAGTTGTGATAACAGCTGGTGATCCTAAAAGATGTCAATATATTAAAGATAAGTATTTAAAAAATGCAGTTTTAGTTAATTCTGTTCGTGGAATGACCGCTTATACGGGGGAATATA